>DATCPU010000368.1:0-4991 GCA_036569925.1 Candidatus Dormiibacterota bacterium | reverse complement strand
CTGTTGAGCGGGTTGAGCCAGTTGCGCAGTACCGCCATCAACCCCCACAACTCGGGCAGCTGATCGTGATTGTCGACGTCATCCTCGACGTAGAGGCTCAGCTCCCAGTCGCCCAACCAGGAGTAGAGAGCACGATGCGCGGGCGCGTAGGTTAGCGCCAGCTCGTGCATGACCGATACCCCCAGATCGCCGGGGCTCCCGCGCTGACCATGCCTCCACCGTTTCCCCACCGCCCAATGGACCGCCTCCGCGTCACCCGGTGGTTGCTCTTTGAGTTTGGTCGGACCCTGAAAGACCCGGCGGGGATGCCAGCAGGTGATCAGCCAATCGCTGCCAGCAAGCAACTCGACTGGTTGGAAGACGAGGACGCCGACTCCCTGCGGAGTGCCGCGTCCGGCCCCGTCGTCCGGCCGCTGCGCCACCACGCTGAACGAGGAGGCAAGGCGAATCTCCCCATTTGCGTACGAATGGCCCGCCGGCTCGTCGTCCGGCGTAAGCAGATCCTCGAGCATCCGCATGGTCAAACCTGGACAGTGCTCGGCGAGTACGTTCAGGGCTGGCTCGGCGCGATCCGAGCCACAGGCCAACTCGAACCATGGGAATTTCTCTGCCCAGAGAGACGTCAGACCCAGTCCGGTGTTTCGCCGATCTGGGCGCCAATAGCTCACTCGACGGACCAGGCCCGTGGGGTCGTCTAACACGCTGACCTCACGTCTGTACTGCCAACAGGTCAGGTTCGCGTCTGGAATCGTCCGCGGGGATCGCCCCGATCTTCTCGCTGACCTTGTATTTGGCGGAGAAGAAAAAGCCGCCGCACTCGTCTTTGACGCTGCAGGCGACGCACTCCGGGTGGTACTCGTTCTTCCAGTCGCTGATCGAGCGCACCGCGAAGGGCCACATGCTCCGTGGGATCAGGCATAGCTGGTGGTTGTAGATCATCGTGTGGATACGGCTGCGGTCCAGCAGGGTCACGGCCTCGACCAGCTCGTCGGCGTACTCGGTCGGGTCGATCCAGAGGGCTGGAATGTTGGCCCGCGCCAAGCCGATCATCTCCAGTCCCATCAAGGCGACCTGATCGACGAAGGGGACGTTGCGCGCGATGAATTCCGCGATTTCGGGGAGGGCCGGGCCGGTCTGCTTGTGCAACACGACCCGCAACTCGATCCGTTGCCTCAGCTGCCCGAGGTTGAGGATTCCCCGGATGGTCTCGTTGAACGCTCCCTTCGCTTGGACCACGTAGTCATGGCGGGCCGGCTCTGCGCCATACAGGGGAATCCCGACCATCATGTTGGGGTTGTCGATCCCCGCCCAGGATGCGGCGAACTCGGGATCGCTGAAGCGGCGGCCGTTTGAGAGGACGTGGACCTCCGCCTCGGGATGGAGGTTGCGGCAAAGCTCGAGCAGGTCGATCAGGCCCTCGCCGTAGAGCGTCGGCTCCCCGCCGGTGAAGCCGATCTCCTCCGTCCCCCGAGGAAGCAGGCGGATCAGCTCGAACGCCTCGTCGAGAAGCGGGTCGTCGTTGCCAGCCTTGGGCGGCTGCGAGCACATCAGGCAGTAGTGGTTGCAGCGCTCGGTCAGCAGGACGCTGTTCTGCCGGCTCGTGTGGCGCCAGATGACGCGGATGCGCTGGCCGTCGGCGCTCACCGACAACACGTCATTTCCAGATAGGTAGTCCAGCTCGGGCGGAAGCTGAATCAGGTTCGGCGGGTCGGTCGCCAGATTTACGCCGCCGCGCGTCAGGTAAAGGCCAAAGCCCTGTGGAGGCTCTTGGCCGCCCTCGACGAGGAAGACCCTAGAAGCGCGCTGGGCAGTCAGCGTGCCTCTGTCGACGATTCGCCAGACCGAACGCTGCAATGGCCCGTCCAGCTTGGCGCGGCCGGCTTTGGCGCGCAGCGCGATCAATGTCCGGCCCAGGTTCGGAAAAGCGCACGGGTGGCTGGATCCCCCTCGTAGCGATCGAGCAGGAGCTTGAAGATGCTCATGTTGCGCCGGCAGAAGCCCGAGGTCGGTTTGCGCCCAAGGTAGTCGCCGGTGGTCGCGTGGTGGTAGACGGGATCGGCTCCGCAGTAGGGCTCGAAAGCGCAGTCGGAGCACATCGGCGCGCTGCCGGTGAATGACTCATCGAGCGGCGCCAGCAACGCGTCGGAAAGCATGATCTCCTCGTAGGAGTCCTGGTGGAGGTTGCCAAGGCGGAACGTCGTGTCGCCCATCTCCGCGAGCATCCGTCCCTCGTCCGACGCGTAGACATCGCCGTCGTAGTTGTAGACGACAGCGCCGATTCCGATCCCGGACGGCGAGGTGAGATCGACATAGCCAGGGTCGTCGTTGGTGAACATCTTCTTGAGGATGATCGCCGCGTACTGCTCGACCATCGGCACGCCCTGTGAGTTCAATTCGATGATGTAGTCGAGCCCCTCTTCGTAGAACGGGAGCCACCGATCGACGTCGTAGGCGTCGAAGCTCTTAGTCTTGATCGCGAAGCCGTATGGAGAGAGGGGGCGGAGGAACATGCTCGTCAGGCCCTGTTCGACGTAGCAGTCGATGATCTCCTTGACTCGATCCAAGCTCGATCGAGTGGTGGTCATCAGCGCCGACACGCGGTCCACCCCCAGCGACTCGCGCACCCGCTGGATCCCCTCGGTTGCCAGCTCCCAGCTGTTTCGACCTGGGCGCGGACGGTTCTTGTTGTGGAGGTCCGCCGGCCCGTCGAGCGAGGTGGAGATGAAGATGCCATGCATGCGGCAGAAGTCGAGCACGCGATCGTCGAGCAAGGCGAGGTTGGTGGCGATGACGAAGGAGAGGTTCTTGCCGGCGGTCTCGTTGAGAGCCTCGGCCTCGGTCACGACCTCTTCGATCAAGCCGAAGTTCAGCAGCGGCTCGCCGCCCTGGAACTCGATCTTGATGTTGGCCTACGGGGAGCGGAAGGTGGACGCGAGGGCAACGCGCGCGGTATCCGAGCTCATGTCGTAGGCGCCCTTGTCCGAGCTCTGGCGTGAGACCTGACAGTAAGGACAGGAGTGCTCGCATCTCAACGATGCGACGAAGATATGCAGGGCGGTGAATTCGGACAGGCGCCGGTAGCGCGTTCGTGCCTTGAGCGCGAGCAACTCGAGCGGCAAGTCGTCGGATTCTTCGCGAATGACGTGTTTGGCGCGCAGACGCCTGACCAGCGGCGAGTCCGCGGGTAGGGCCCTCTCGGCGACCTGCTCGAAATCCTCGACCGAGACGAATACGTGCTCGCCGACGAGGTTCGTGAGTAAGACTCGTCCGTTCAGTCGCTCGAATCGGAAGGGGAGAAACTCCCAGTTTGCTGTCGAAGCCTGGAAGTCACCCGGAGCGCGAAATCTAGACATCGGCGTCGGTCAGGCCGGTCTTCGAGAAGGCGGCCGCCAAGACCAAGTTCCTCACCTCCACCGTTTCCGCCCGGATCCGCTCACGGAGCACCTGGTCGAGAACCTCATTACGGAAATCGGCCAGTACGGCATCGGGGTCGCTGTCATCGCCGACGATATGCAGCGTGATCTCGACTGTCTCTGCGTTCTCGGACACATCGCACGACAAGCGATCGGAGAGCCGGTATGCGGCCCGTTGAACCGCGTCCAACGAGTGTCCAGAGCGATCGAAGGAGACGCTGCGCTCAGCCATTGCTCGGCCTTCGCCAATCAGCCCGGAACTCAGGAACTCGAGTAGTGCGATGAGTGGGAAGAGTGCGAGTAGTGCCCACCACCGCTGGACGAGTAGTGAGAGTGGTGTGAGCGGTGGGAGTAATGCGAATGGTGCGAGTGATGACGGGCGTACCCAGGCACCGCGTCGCCGTTCGGCAGTGCGAGGAGCGGCGTCTGCACGCCTGAAGCACTGCCGATGGTCTGCGTGACGGCCGCCTGAGCCCGGCCGACGCTGAGTCCCGCGTCGGCAACTCTTGCCTGCGTTCCCTGCGGAAACATAGCGGCGAGCGCCACGCCCAAGGGCACTAGGATCGGCTTCTTCCTCACAGCCGCGACCCTATCGGTACCTATTTACGGCTGTCAAGGTATTCAGAGCATTGGGTCGACAACCGCGGTCGTCTTTTCTACCGCTATGCGACATAAAAGACGACCGCACCCGCAAGCTCGGGTAACGGCGAGTCAGCCAGCCTACGCCGCGAGGTGCTCGTGGACGAAGCGGACGACCGTGGCGCCCTCGCCGACTGCAGTCGCGCAGCGCTTGATCGAGCCGGCGCGCACGTCGCCGGCGGCATAGACGCCGGGAACGCTGGTCTCGAGCAGCCCCTTTGCGCCCGCTTCGGGGCCGGTGAGGACGAACCCCTTGGGATCGCGGGCGACGGTGTCGCCGAGCCACTCGGTGCAGGGGGAGGCGCCGAGGAAGAGGAAGAGGAAAGAGAGCGGCAGCTCCGTCCCGTCGGTCAAAGTGACGGCGTCGAGCTGCCCCTCCTCGCCGTGCAGGGCAGCGATTTCGCTGCGGCTGCGGACCGCGACTCCGTAACGCTCGAGCTCCTCGATCAGGTAGCTGGACATCGTCTCGCTGAGGTCGACGCGACGGTGCAGGAGGGTGACGAGCGCGCCGCCGCGGGCCAGCCAGACGGCGGCCTGGGCGGCCGAGTTGCCGCCGCCGACGACCCCGACCCGTTGCGCGCCGCAGAGGTGGGCCTCTGGCGGTCCGGCGGCATAAAAAACGCTGATCCCCTCGTAGCTGTCGAGATCGGCGACCGGCAGGCGGCGGTATTCGGCCCCGGTGGAGAGCAGCACCGCCCGTGCAGCGATTTCGTTGCCTTCGTCGAGCTTGACCACGTGTCGCCCGTTGCCGGGCTCCAGTGAGCGGGCGCGGTAGGGCGTCGCCGTACGGGCGCGGAACTTGCGGGCCTGGGTCACCGCCCTGCTGGTCAGCTCGGAGCCGCTGATCCCGGCGGGGAAGCCGAGGTAGTTCTCGATCCGCCGCGAGGTGCCCGCCTGGCCACCAAGGAACGTGCTCTCGATCACCAGCGTGTCGAGACC
>DATCPU010000367.1:0-3058 GCA_036569925.1 Candidatus Dormiibacterota bacterium | reverse complement strand
CAGCCAATCCCGGCCGAGACCGCGCGTCGGTTGGCTTGCGATGCCGCTGTGACACCACTATTTCTCGACTCTGAATCGAACCAGCCGCGAGCTGGTCAGACCAGCCGCTCGATCAGCGGCTCACAGCGCAAAGCCCTGGTGTTCAGGGACAAGGGCTGCCGATTTCCAGGTTGCGACCGGCCCGCCGACTGGACGGATGTCCATCACCTGAAGCATTGGGCCGATGGCGGCAAGCACGTCATGGACAACATGATTCTTTTGTGCCGCCGGCATCACCGGATGGTGCACGAAGAGGGCTGGCAGCTGGTCATCACCGCCGAAGGCAACATCGTCGCCCTCATGCCGGACGGATTCGCTTTCGGGACTGTTCCACCGTAGATTTCGGGCGGCTTCCGCTCTGGTGAGTAGCCGCCCGGACACCGAATCTCTCAGCCGGCCCACTGTAGGCAGCCTTGACCCCTACCTACAATCGATCGAGTGGCGGTTTCTCAAGAAGAATCGATAAAGCGGCGGCTTCGCGCCGTACCGGACGTGCCGGGCGTGTATCTGTTCAGAGACGCGAAGACCCAGGTGATATACGTCGGCAAGGCGTTGCGTTTGCGAGACAGGCTGCGCCAGTACTTCACCACCGGGTATGGCGAAACTGCGCGCGTCTCCGAGCTGGTCAGGAAGATCTACGACTTCGAGTTCGTGACCACCGCGAACGAGGTCGAGGCGCTGGTGCTCGAGTGCAACCTGATAAAGAACTACCGGCCGCGTTTCAACATCAGGCTCAAGGACGACAAGAACTACCTCTATCTGAAGCTCCCAGTGAAGGAAGAGTTCCCGCGCGTGCACTACTCCCGGCGCGTGCAGAACGACGGCTCGCTCTACTTCGGTCCTTACACCTCGGCGCAATCGCTCCGAGGCACTGTCAAGTCGATAAGGCAGCTGTTGCCCTTCAGGACCTGCTCGGACGACATCTTCAAGCAGGGCAAGGTCTGTCTCGACTATCACATCAAGCGGTGTCCGGGGCCTTGCGAGCGACGGATCGGCGCCGATGACTACAAGGCGCGCATCCATGAGGTTGCGCTGTTTATGGAGGGGCGCTCGGACGTCCTGGTCCGCGAGCTTCACGAGCGCATGGAGGGCGCCGCGGACAAGCTCGACTTCGAAAACGCGGCGCGGTATCGCGATCAGCTGCAGTCAATTGAAAAGATTGCCGACCGCCAGAAGGTGCTCACTCACAGCCGCGACGACCACGACCTGATCGCCTATGCGCGGCGCGGTGGCGAGGTCTATGTCGAGATCGCCTACGTGAGGAACGGAAAGATGGTGGGCCACGACGGCCACCCTCTCGACGGTGCGGGCGAAGCAACCGAGGCAGAGCTCCTTCGCGGCTTCGTCCTCCAGTACTACGCAAGCGCCACCCATGTGCCCAGGGCCCTGATCCTCCCCGGGACGCTGGACGAGATGGAGCTGATGACCGGATGGTTGAGCCAAAGGCGCGGTGGACCAGTGACGATCGAGGTGCCACAGCGCGGTCGCAAGCGGGCGCTCGTCACGCAGCTGGGGGAGACCGCTGCCCAGGAGCTGGAGCAGCTGCGGATACAGGCCGACTACGACAAGAGCCGCACCGAGCCGATGCTGGCGGCCCTGGCAGAGGCTCTCGACCTCGAGAGCCCGCCGAAGCGCATCGAGTGCTACGACATCTCGAATATCCAGGGAGACAGCGCTGTAGGCGCGATGGTCGTTTTCGAGGACGGCCGCCCTCGGAGCGATCATTACCGCCACTTCAGGATCAGGTTCGTGCCGGGTCCCAACGATTTCGCGATGCTGCAGGAGGTGCTGCACCGCCGGTTGGAGAGATTGGAGTCGGCGCAGCGCCGGGAGGACGCGGACATCGTCGGCGACCGCTCCTTCACGAGCCGCCCCGACCTGATCCTCATCGATGGGGGCAAGGGACAGCTGAGCGCTGCGCTCGAGGTGCTCGAGTCCGCCGGCTATGCGGACATCCCGACCTTCGCGCTGGCGAAGGAGCGCGAGGAGATCTTTGCCCCGGGGCGCGCCGAGCCGATAGTGCAGGAGAAGAGCTCGCCAGGGATGTTCCTGGTGCAGAGGATTCGCGATGAGGCGCATCGCTTTGCCATCACGCACCATCGCAAGGTGCGGTCCAAGAAGGCGCTCACCTCGCCGCTGGATTCCGTCGAGGGCATCGGACCCACGCGCAAGCGCGCCCTCCTGCGACACTTCGGTTCCGTGCAGGCGATCCGCGAGGCACCGGTCGAGGACATCGTCGCGCTGGGCGTCCCCGAGCGCTTGGCGCGTCGTTTGAAAGAAACCCTATGACTCTGGTGATAGTCGGCGCGCCGAACGAGGCCGACCTCGAGGAAGGGGTTGGCGTGTTTGTCGACTCCGGCTTCCAGCTCGCCCGGTGGCTGTCGCCTTTTGACGATTCCGACGGGGTATTGCCGCTGCGTGGCGATGGCGCCGTGGTGTTGAAGGACGCGGACGCGCGGGGGATTCACTACGTGCTCGTGCACGTGGGGGCCAACGACGGCAAAGCAGGCGGCAGCCATGAGCGCGCGCACCATCGCGTCGACGTGGCCCAGCTGCGCGAGCTGGCACAGTCGCTGAAATCGCGAGAGCGGATGCTGATCACCTGCCTCGCGTTCGGTTTCAAGAAAGGCATTCCCGACGGCGCGGCATGGGTGGTCGATGTGCGAATGCTCGAAAACCCTTACTGGGTGGAGGAGCTGCGACCACTGGATGGGCGCAACGAGCGGGTGCGCGATTACGTCATCAGCCAGCCGGCGGCGCAGGAGCTGCTCGATAACCTCGAACGCACGATGCGCGCCGCCATCCCGCACTATCGCGACCGCGGCCGCTCGCAGCTCGTGGTCGCGTTTGGATGCACGGGCGGCCGGCATCGCTCGGTCGCGATGGCGCGCGAGATGGCGAGGCGCCTTGAAGGCGTCGAGAACGCCGATGTGGAATTTAAGGCGCGGGAGTTGGACGGTTGAGCCACGTCCACGCCCCGCTCCCCAACCCTCTCCCCCGAAGGGGAGAGGGAGTGTAG
>DATCPU010000366.1:0-2270 GCA_036569925.1 Candidatus Dormiibacterota bacterium | reverse complement strand
GGCTGAGCCCGCAGCCCCGGCTGAGCCCGAAGCGCCCGCCGAATCGCATCCGCCTGTCCCACCACCCTGGCAGCCCCCAGCCGCCGCGCCACCAGCGGGGGCTGTGCCGTCGATCGCCGCCACCATCCCGGCCGGGATGGGCGCGGGCGCGGACGCGCCCCACGAATCGACTACGTTGATGCCCGCCTGGCAGCCGCCGCCCCCGACTCCGCCGGCGATCCCGGATACCGCGATCATGGGCGGGCCGACGCAACCGATCCTGCGAGCGACGCCAGGCGGCGGACCGCAGGCTGAGCTGACCATTGAGTCAGGTCCTGATGCGGGGCATACGTACCGCGCCACGGAGAACGCGCTGCGCATGGGACGCTCGCCCGACAACGACCTCATCCTTCGCGACCCGGCGACAAGCGGGCACCATGCCCGCGTGGAGCGGCGCGGTGAGCAGTTCTGGATCGTCGACCTGGGGAGCACCAACGGCACTCTGGTCAACGGAGAGCCAATTCAGGAGAAAGAGCTCAAGCACGACGACCGCATCACGATCGGCCAGAACGCGGTTCATTTCGCGCTCCTCGGTTCGTAGCCCTTGCGTCTGCGGGTCGCCTGGGCGACTGATCCCGGCCTCGAACGAGAGGAGAACGAGGACGCAGTAGTCGTTTGGCGGAACAAGGCGGGACTGGACACCTTGCTGGTCGTGTGCGATGGGATGGGCGGTCACGCCGCAGGTCAAACCGCAAGCTCGATCGCCTCGAAGACGATCACCCGCGTGCTCGCTGAGGATGGGGACGAGGGTCCGGATGTCGATCGCCTGAAGCGAGCGTGCAAGCAGGCGAACTCGGCCGTTTTCGAAGCGTCAGAGGAGAACCCGGAATGGAAGGGCATGGGCAGCACGGTCGTCGTGGCGGCCATTCGGGGCGGGGAGGTTGGCCTGTTGAACGTCGGCGACAGCCCGGCCTATCTGTTTCGCAATGGCAGCCCGCAACTGATCTCCCAGGACCATTCGTGGCCGGCCGAGCAGGTGCGTCTTGGGGTCATCAAGCCGGAGGAGGCGGTCGACCATCCGCTGAAGCACCGGCTCACGCGAGCAGTCGGAGTGTGGGAATCGATACAGGCATTCACCGACCGCATCGAAATCCATGAGGGCGACACAGTGGTGCTATGCAGCGATGGCGTGGAGAGCGCGGGCGTGAGCGTCGAGGAGATGGGCAAGCTGCTACTCAGGGATGGCGACCTGGACGCCGGTGCGAAGCGAGTGATCGAGCGATGCCGCGAGATGGGTGCGCCCGACAACGTGACGCTCGCGGTGGCGCGGGTCGAGGTCGACGTCACCAGAACCGCGACGTTGCCGCGGATCAGGGTTTAGGTCGAATAAGCCCTCACCAGTAATTCTGCGATGTGCTCGACGCGCATGTTCGAGCCGCGCGAGCGAATGCCGGTCGATAGCTGCATCTGACATCCGGGGTTGGCGGTGACCACCACCGAAGCCCGAGTGCTCAGCACGTCGTCGGTCTTCTCTCGCAGGATGGTCGAGGACATCGAGGGTTCCAACGTCGAGTACAGCCCCGCCGCGCCGCAGCAGATCTCGGGGTGCCGCATCTCGACCAGCTCGATCCCGGGCAGGGCGCGAATGAGATCACGCGGCTGCTTGCGAATACGCTGAGCGTGCGCGAGGTGGCATGCATCCTGGTAGGTGACCCGCAGCTTCACCTCGCGCTCGGCGGGTGGCAGGCCCACCTCAGCCAGCCATTCGGTGAGGTCTTTGACTCGGCCTTTGAGCTCGGGGTAGAAGTCTTTGAGGTGAGAGCCGCAACCGGCTGAGTCCACGACCAGGGCATCGAACTCACCTGGTCCGTAGATCAGCATGTTCGCGTCGCGCAGGCGCGCGGCGCCTTCGAGGTCGCCGTTGTGTGCAAGCAGCGCTCCGCAGCAACGCTCGCCCTGCGGAAACCACACTTCGCAGCCGGCAAGCTGAAGCAACCTGACAGCCGCGTCGTGAGATTGCGGATAAAGGATGGGCATCACGCATCCGACGAGGAACGCGACGCGGTATCGTCGCGTTCCGATCGCGGGCGCAGAGCCACCGCGCGGTGGGCGGAACGGGGCCTCGAGGGGCGGCAGCTGGCGCCCTGCTCCGGCCACCCTGGTCAGACCGAGGGACTGCGCCGCGCGCGTCATCGAGCCGGCGACGCGCAGTCGCGTTGGATGGGCGACCAGCTGGCGCAGAGCCGTGCGGGCCAGCCATCGCTTCGTTGAGGGACGTCGAATCTGCTCGA
>DATCPU010000365.1:0-12790 GCA_036569925.1 Candidatus Dormiibacterota bacterium | reverse complement strand
GCTATAGGCAGCGCCGCGAGCACACAGTCCGTGAGATCGCGCTGCGCGCTGCCCGCCAGGTGAAGATGACCGGCGATGCGATCACGCTCGACGCCATGCAGGCATTCGAGCGGCGGGCGATTCACCTGGCGCTCGAGGGCGACCCCGAGGTGTCGAGCTCCAGCATCGGCGAGGAGCCCGAGAGGCGGGTGGTGGTCGGCCTCCGCAAGTCGTCCGCAGAGTAGCTCGACACCATGACGGGCCGGTCCGCGGCTCAGCGGATCCGGAAGGCGATCGCACTGATCAACGCGGTCGAGGATGGGGCCGGTGACGAGGAGATCACTCCGACCGAGATCGCCGAGGCGATCCGCGACTGCCTCGAATTGAGCGACGTGGACCGTGTGCCGAACGTGCGTCGTTATCTGGGCGAAGCTCTTGACGCGGTCTCCGACGGAATGCCTGCGGACTTCGTTGCGATGACGCTTTATGCGGCGCTGGGCGCCCTGCAGGAGGGCGGCTCCGGCGGCTGATCGTCGGTGCGGTTTGTGGAGGCCCATATACTGGCGACTCCCATGGCCGTTCCCCATCGAGTTGACGGCCTGCCGGGAGGCGCCAGGGTGGTGATGGCCCCGATGCCGGAGCGCTTGTCAGCCAGCCTTGTGTTCATGTTTGGCGGCGGCTCGCGGTTGGAGGACGAGCGCCTGGCCGGTGCCTCCCATTTCATCGAGCATCTTTTCTTCAAGGGCACCCACCGCCGACCGACGTCAAAGGAGATTGCCGACGCGATCGAAGGAGTCGGCGGATTCATCAACGCCTCGACTGACAAGGAGCTCACCGTCTACTGGACCCGCGTGCCGGCAGAGCATCTGCAGCTCGGCCTCGACGTCCTTGCCGACATCGTCTCGAACTCAAAGCTGGACATCGACGACGTCGAGCGCGAACGGCTGGTGATTCTCGAAGAGCTGAAGATGTATCAGGATCAACCGCAGGACTACGCGCTGAATCTTCTCGAGGAGATCATCTGGCCCGGGCATCCGTTGGGCCGCGACATCGCCGGCACGGAGGAGTCGGTGGCGCGGCTCACCCGCGATGACATCCTCGAGTACGCCGATGCGCACTACAGGATGCCCAACCTCGTCATCGGCGTGGCCGGCGCAATGGATGAAGACGAGACGCTTGCGTCCATTGGGACCAGCGTGACTCTCCCGTCGGGACTTAACGGGCTGGTCACGCCCGAGCCGCCGGCACCTTTGCAGGGGTCGAACGTGCTCTTGAGACGCAAGCGCACCGAGCAAGCGCACATCGGACTTGGAGTGCGTGCCCAGAGCTACCTTGACCCGGATCGCTACGCGCTCGATCTCCTGAACACTGTCTTGGGTGAGGGCATGAGCTCTCGGCTGTTTCTCAATATCCGCGAGAGACTCGGCCTGGCGTATGACGTGCACAGCTTCACCCAGAAGCATCGGGACACCGGCCACCTCGGCATCTATCTCGGCGTCGATCCCAAGAAGGCAACGGAAGCCATCCGCGCGGTCATCGCAGAGATGCACAGGCTGTGCGACGAGGACCTCACGGAGGAGGAGCTGCATCGCGCCAAAGAGTTCACGAAGGGCCGGTTGAGACTCGACCTCGAGACGACCAACGGCGTTGCGTTCTGGCTTACCTACCAGGAGCTGTTGATCGGCGAGATCAAGGACATCGAGGACGAGCTGCGCATGGTCGACGTTGTCACTGCAGCCGACGTCCGCAGGGTCGCGAGCTCGGTGTTGCGCTCACCACTCCAGGCGGCGGTCATCGGCCCATTCAGCCGCGAGTCGGCTTTTCGGACAGCGATCGAAAGCTGAAAGGCGCCGCCTAACCCGCGACCACAGTGCCGGTTTCGAGCACAGGCAGCTGGCCGTAGATGTTCCCAAAATGATTCAGAGGCCAGATACGAAACCAGGCGCGCCCATCGATGCGGTCCCGGCCGATAAACCCGAAGAGGCGCGAGTCCTGTGAGCGGTTGCGGTTGTCGCCCATGACGAAATAAGCATTGGGAGGCACGACCATGCCGTCGGGGCCGCCCCAGGTGTCTAGCTGCGTCCAGGCCTCAGGTAGGTAAGGCTCGTCGAGCTTGTGTCCGTTGATGTACACGATGCCGTGGCTGATGAGAATGCGCTCCCCGGGCAGCGCGATGATCCGCTTGATGAAGTCCTTTGAGTTGTCGCTTGGTGGGCGCAGGATGATGATGTCTCCGCGCTGCGGGGCATGCAGGCGGTAGTCGATCTTGTTGGCGATGAGATAGTCGTTGTCGTCGAGTGTCGCCCACATTGACAGGCCTTCGACGTGGACAGCCTGAACGGCGAAGCTGATCCCAAAATACAGGATCACCGCCAGCACGACGACCTCGACCAGCTCTCGTAGAAGCGACGTAGCGGTGGAAGCTCGGGCTGGCGCGGCTGCTGCCGCAGGTTGCTGGGATAGGGCCATTCGCTTTAGGTGACGAGCTTAGCGCAGACCCGTTCAAGCTCCTCTCGGCTCGAATACCTCAATTCCACTTTCCCGCGGTTCATCGAGCCGGCGATCTTCGCAGGAATGCCTAGTCGCGCTTCGATGTCGCCGGCGAGCGAACGCAGCTCCTCCGATCCTTCGTTCCGTGGCTTGCGCCGCGGCTTGTAGGTCCGAACCCAGTTCTCGGTCTGCCTTACCGACAGCCTCCTCGCGATGACAACTTTGAGGCCGTGCTCCTGCGCCGCCTGTGACTCGAGAGCAATGAGCGCGCGAGCGTGACCCGCGGTGATCACGCCCGACGAGACAGAAGACTGGAGAGCCGGACATCCGTTGAGCAGCCTCAGGGACTGCGACACCGAAACCCGGTGCTTGCCGATCTTCTGCGCGACCTCCTCATGCGTGAGCCCGAACTCTTCGGTCAGTCGTTTGAGGCCACCCGCCTCTTCAATCGGGTCGAGGTCAGAGCGCTGAAGATTCTCGATCAGGCCAAGCACGAGCTGTGCGTCATTGCCGTCGTCAAAGCGCACCACTGCCGGCATCGAGCTGAGGCCTGCCAATCGCGCGGCGCGCCACCGTCGCTCACCCGCGATGAGCTCGTAACCGTCAGGGAGCCGGCGCACCAGGATGGGCTGAAGCACGCCATGACGCCGGATCGACTCGGCCAGCTCGCCAAGCGGCTCGGCGTCAAATCGCGTCCGCACCTGCTGATGTGATGGACGGATCTGATCCACTGCGACCATCTGGGGCACCATGACGTCGCCCTCGCGTGTCGGAATCAGCGAGTCGAGACCGCGGCCCAATCCACGAGTGCGCTGCTTCATCGTTCCAACAGCTCCTTTGCAAGGGCGCGGTAAGCGGCCGCGCCACGGCTCGACGGGTCGTACTGGATCACCGACTTGCCATGGCTTGGCGCCTCGCTGATCCTGACGTTGCGGGGGATGAGCGTCTCCAGGACGTGGGCGGGATGCGAGCGTCGCACCTCTCGCAGCACGTCCCAGGACAAGGTGGTGCGTGCGTCAAATTGCGTCATAACGATGCCGGCAATGCCCAGGTTGGGATTGAGGCGCGAGCGCACGAGCTGGTGCGTGTAGAGGAGATGGCGCAGGCCTTCCAGAGCGAAATACTCGCATTGGGTGGGAATCAACATGCTGGTCGCCGCGCTCAACGCGTTGAGCGTCAAGAGGCCGAGGGATGGTGGGCAGTCGATGATGATGCAGCCAACGCCCTCGGGCACCGAGCTCAACGCTTTGCGCAAGCGAGTCTCTCTCGCGCTCATCGTCGCCAGCTCGATCTCGGCGCCTGCGAGGTCGATGTGCGAAGGGATCAGCCGCATCCCCGGAACGCTGGTTGGGACGGCAGCCTGCTCGATGCTCGCCTCCCCGACGAGCGTGTGGTAGACGTTGACTCGGGCGCGCGCCGGGTCGAGCCCGAGACCTGACGTGGAGTTGGCCTGCGGGTCGAGGTCCACCAGGAGGATCGAATGGCCGATCTCAGCCAGCGCCGCGCCCAGGTTGATGGCGGTGGTCGTCTTGCCAACGCCACCCTTCTGGTTCACGACGGCGATGATAGGAGGGAGGGTGTTAGCCAACATCTTGGGGCTGACCGCCTCTGCCGATCCTATATCTGGTGGCATACCAGCGATGTTAGCTCACCCTGGGCGTTTCGGCTACCCGCCCGCCGGTACCAATCGGTGCCGGCTGGACCACAGGCCGTAGGCGGCGAGAGCGACCAGTATCAGCTCCACGCCCACTGCCACACCGAGCAGGCTGCCAACTCCGATCGCGGCGAGCAAGTTGTAGGTGATGTGTGCAAGGCCGGAGGTGGTGGTGTTCGCGTACTTCCTGATCAAGCCCAGCCCGACGGCGACGATGAGCACGGCGAGCGCATCGAACGACAGGCCGTACTGGGTGTGGATCGAGGCGAACAGGATGGCGGTCACGATCAGTCCCAAGCGCGGCTGCAAGGCGCCGCGGAACAGGATCTCCTCGCAGATGCCTGGTAGCAGCGCGATCGCGGCGATGCCAATCGGATCGTTGAGGCCGCCAAAAACGTGTCCAGTGGTCTTGTCGACCTGGCTGGCAACGCCAGGGGTCCACTGGTGGCTCAACCAGTCAGCGCCCTGGATCAGCGCAAAGAAGGCGCCTGACGCGGCCAGCGCCAGCGCGATCTGCCACCAGGCCGGCCGGACCAGGCCCAGCCGCTGAGCGGCGCCGCCGGCGTTGCGGCGGACGTAGAGGCCGATTCCAGCCAGTGCCATGATCAGAAAGGGCGTCTCCGAGGCCAGGACGTCGCCGACTGAGATCGGCGGTAGCGTCTGGTCGATAGCCAGGACGTCCACGAACAGGATGGTCGCCACCTGGGTGCCGAACAGGATCACCGCCAGGACGAGCGCATATGCGTGGACCGGGCTGTCGGGATCGATTGGCAGCCAGTAGGCGATCCTCTCGCGGACCGGGCGCGCCGCCAGGATGGCGGCGACGGCCGCGGTGACCATAATGCCGCCATCCAGCGCGGCTTGCTGCCCACCTGGCCCGGCCTGGACGAGGCCCGCGCCGCCAAGATCCAGGGCCCCGACCAGGAAGGTGGCGCCGGCCGTCAGCCCGGCGAGGATTCCCGTGGCATGGCTCGCCCAGCGCTTTCCCACCGCCGCGTTGGCGGTGATGACCATCGGCAGAGGGAAGAGCAGCAGCAGCGCGCCGCTGGCGGCGTCGAGGAGCCTCAGACCGGTCAGCCTGGCTTGGAGCCCTGGTGCGGCAGCGATGCGGCGGGAGGCTCATCGCCGGGCACCCTTGGGATGACGTCCAGGATCGGCCGGATCAGATCGATCGGGATCGGGAAGACGATGGTGGTGTTCTTCTCGTAGCCGATCTCGACCAGGGTCTGAAGGAAGCGAAGCTGGAGAGCGCCCTGCTGTGAGGAGATGACCTGGGCGGCGTTGGCCAGCGTCTGGGAGGCCTGGAACTCACCCTCGGCGTTGATGATCTTGGCGCGCTTCTCGCGCTCGGCTTCAGCCTGCTTGGCCATCGCACGCTGCATGGTGCTGGGGAGCTCGACGTCCTTGATCTCGACCACCGCGACCTTGATTCCCCAGGGCTCGGTCTGCTCGTCGATGATCTTCTGCAGGTTCTGGTTGATCTTGTCTCGGTTCGCCAGCAGCTCATCGAGGGTCGCCTGGCCGAGCGCCGCCCGCAGGGTGGTCTGGGCGATCTGGGACGTGGCGTTGATGTAGTTCAGCACCTCGGTGACAGCTTTCTGAGCGTCAACGACTTGGAAATAGATGACGGCGTTGACCTTGGCGGTCACGTTGTCGTTGGTGATGATCTCCTGGGGCGGCACCTCGAGCGTGATGACTCGCATGTCCATCTTGACCAGGCGGTCAATCCCAAAGGGGATGATGAAGTTCAAGCCGGGTTGCCGAAGGGCGGTGAGCCGGCCCAATCGGAACACGACGCCGCGCTCGTACTGGTTGATGATGCGGATGGCCGAGATGGCGACGATCAGGGCGAGCACGACTATCACCACCAGGACGGTCAGCGAGCCGAAGCCAAAATCCACTATGCCTTCTCCTTCCTCACGTCGGCCGCTCCCGCGACGACCTCCAATTGCAAACCTGTTCGACCGACCACCAGTACTGGGCTGCCGACCGGGATCGTTCCGCCATCGGCGACCGCTTTCCACAGCGCTCCGCGGACAAAGACTAGACCCTCCGGCGATAGCTCCTCGCGCGCCTCGCCAAGGGCGCCGACCAGCGCATCAGCTCCGAAGAGGACACGACGCCTGCGCGACCGCACCACCCTGTCCACGAAGAAGACGAAGAAGGCGAAGCTGATCGCGGCGGATCCGAAGATCACGATCGGATTGACACCGAGGCCGACGGGTCCCGTGTTGATCAGAAACGCCATGCCCAGGATCAGCGACAGCACGCCCCCGAAGCTGAGAATCCCGTGGGTATTGGCTTTCAGATCGGCCAGGAAAAGGATGAACGCCAGCAGCATCAGCAAGGCGCCCGCGATGTTGACCGGCAGGTTGGCGAGCGAGACGATCGCGAGGATCCCCGCCACGCCGCCCACGACCCCGGGCAAGATCGCGCCCGGTGACGTGAGCTCCGTGATGATCCCGTAGGCGGCCAGCAGTATCAGCAGCGCCGCGATCGTCGGATCGATGAGGGCGTTGAGGAATACCTGCCAGTACGGCATTGGGAAGTCCTGGATCGCCGCGCCGGCCGTGTGCAGAACGAGCGCGCCTGTGACCCTCGGAAGAGTGCGGCCCTCGACCGCGTTCATCAGCGCCCCAGGATCGGCGATTTCAAGGTCTGCGACGTGCAGCTTGACCGCGTCCTCGGCGTTGATGTTGACGCTGTTTCGAACCGCCTGCTCGGCCCAATCGGCGTTGCGTCCGTGCATCGAGGCCAGGCTGCGAACTCTGGTCACCGCGTCGTTGAGGATCTTGGCGCCGAGGTCCCCGGTCAGATTGGCGCCTGTCGCATCGATGGGATGCGCGGAACCGATGTTGGTGCCGGGAGCCATCGCGACCACGTCGGCTGCCTGGGCAACGAACAGTCCAGCTGAGGCGGCGCGGGCGCCACCGGGATAGACGTACACGATGACCGGCACCTTCGAGTTGAGAAGGCTGGTCACGATCTCGTCCATCGAGGTGGAGATGCCGCCAGGCGTATTCATCACGACCAGGAGGGCGTCGGCGTGATCGGCCTGGGCTCGATCGACGGCGCCTGTGATGTAGGCAGCCATGATGTTGTTGATATCGCCGACCAGGTCCACTCGCTCGACGTGGGGAGTGGCCGCGGCGGCATGGATTGGGAGCAGCAGGGCCACCCCAAAGGCCACGATCCCGGCTTGCAGCGCCCGCCCCGCGCGCATAGATCGAGTATGGCGATCCCGCGTCTGCAGCGCGGTGTAAAACGTGGAACATTGGCGCCAGGCGAGCATCGGATGGACCGCGGGCGCGTCGTAAAATTCCGGTGATGGCAGCGCAATTCGAGAAGGAAGAGAGACGCGATGAGCGGACATCCGTCGACGAGGATGCCGACGCCCTGGCCGCCTTGGCACGCAGCGTGTGGGTGAGCCGGCCGATCGAACCGAATGAAGTGCAAGCCCTGCTGGAGCGGTCGGCCATGGGAGACCGAGCCAGCGAGGAGCGTTTGGTCGCCGCCCACCTTCCGATGGTCATTCGGCTCGCCGGCACACGCAAGGACCAGGGTGTGTCGGCCGCCGACCTCGTGCAGGAGGGTTCGATCGGCCTGGTCCAGGCTGTCCGCTCGTTCGCCGGCAGCGGCGAGGCCGATTTCGGCGCCTTTGCCGAGGTCAGGATCGGCTCCCAAATGGATGCCGCGATCGCGAGCGAGGCGGCCTCGGTTCGCGATGCCCATCTGCTCGTGGCGGCGGCTACCGATTACGAGAGAACCGAGATCCTGATGCGCCTTGAGTTGCTGCGCGAGCCGAGCGAGGTCGAGCTGGCCGAAAAGCTCGAATGGACAGTCGAGCGCACTCGATACGTGGCTCAGGTCGTGGCCGAGGCCCGGCGCCGGCACGACGAAGAGCTGCTCGCTTTCGTCGATCCCAACGCGATCGACTTGGGCGACGACGAAGACGAGCGCGCAGATTTTGAGGGATAGCGAGACCCGCCGGACTCCGCTTTACGATCGACACGTCGCCCTGGGTGGCCGCATGGTCGATTTCGGCGGCTGGGACCTTCCTCAGCAGTACACCTCCATCCGCAACGAACACTTTGCCGTCCGTCAGGCCGCCGGCCTCTTCGACGTCTCGCACATGGGGCGCTTTCGGGTTACGGGTGCCGATGCTTTCGACTTCCTGCAATCTCTCGTCACCAACGACCTCGGGCGCATCCAGCGCGGCATGGCCCAGTACAACCTGCTTTGCAAGGACGACGGGGGGATCATCGACGACCTGATCGTGTACTGGGGCGATGAGGCATTTTTTGTCGTGGTCAACGCCTCCAATCGGGAAAAGGACCTGGCCTGGATGCAGGAGCACGCACCGGCGAGCGTGCAGATCCAGGACCAGACTTTCGATCTGGCGCTGATCGCCCTGCAGGGGCCGAAGGCTGAAGCGGTCATGCCGGCAACCGGTCTCGAGGACCTGCCCTATTTCGGATTCCGCACCGGCGAGGTCGCCGGCGTGGCCGGGTTGATCTCGCGTACCGGTTACACCGGCGAGGACGGGTTCGAGATCTTCGTGCCGTCGGATCGAGTGGGGGAGGTCTGGGACGCGATCCTCGAGCGGGGCAGGGCACAAGGGGTGCTGCCGGCCGGTCTGGGCGCGCGCGATGCGGCGCGTCTCGAAGCTGCGCTGCGCCTCTACGGTAATGACATGGACGAGGCCGTCAAGCCCGATGAAGCCGGCCTGGGCTGGGCCGTCAAGCTCGACAAAGGGCCTTTCGTCGGCCGGGACGCGCTCGCCAAAGCCCGCCAGGCCGGGCCGGGCCGCGCGCTGATCGGGATGAAGACCAAGCCCGGCGACATTCCTCGCCATGGCGCCATGGTCAGGGGCGATGCCGGCCGCACCGGCCTGGTCACCAGCGGGACGCATTCGTTCTTTCTCGGGCACCCAATCGCGCTGGCGATGGTGGAAGTCCCATCATTTCGAGTCGGGGACAAGGTTGCGGTGGAGGTGCGGGGCCGCGAGGCGGAGGCCGAGGTGGTGAAGCTACCGTTCTATCGCGGCTCGGCGCGATCGGCTGCAGCGCCCGTGAAATCCTGAGCCACACGTTCGAATCGAGATTGACAAGGGAGGAGTCGCAATGGCCGATCGCCGCTATACGAAGTCCCATGAGTGGCTCACAGCCGACGGCAAGAGCGTGACAGTTGGCATCACCGACTTCGCCCAATCGCAGCTCGGAGACGTGGTCTTCCTGGAGCTGCCGGCGCCCGGCCGCAAGCTCACCGCGGGAGAGAGCTTCGGAGTCGTCGAGTCAGTGAAGGCGGCCAGCGACCTTTTTTCGCCGGTCTCGGGTCGCATCACCGCGGTCAACGACAAGCTGGCGGCCCACCCTGAGCTGATCAACTCGGACCCCTACGGCGACGGCTGGATCCTCAAGGTCGAGCTGGCCGGCGCCCTCCCAGAAGGGCTCCTCGACGAGGCCGACTACAAGAAAATCGCCGAGGCCTGAGGGGCATTGGCTTACCTCGTCCACTCCCCAGAGGACCGCGCCGCAATGCTGGCCGCGATCGGCGTCGACTCGATGGACGACCTTCTTGTCGATATTCCAAGCTCGCTGCGCATCGAGTCGCTGGCTTTGCCTGCCGGGCTTTCCGAGTTCGAAACCATGGCGCAGGTCGAGGCGCTCGCAGCGCGCAACCGGGTCTTTGCCGACCGGCTCACCTTCCGCGGCGGTGGCGTTTACAGGCGATTCATCCCTGCGGCCGTCGCGGCCGTAACCTCAAAGCCCGAGTTCTACAGCGCCTACACGCCCTACCAGCCGGAGGCCAGCCAGGGCACTCTCCAGGCGATTTACGAGTTCCAGACGCTAATCGCCGAGCTCACGGCCCTCGACGTCGCCAACGCTTCGATGTACGACGGCGCCACTGCGGTCGCCGAGGCCGCGATGATGGCCCACATCCACACCGGCCGAAACGAGGTGTTGGTGGCCGGCTACCTTCATCCCGAGTACCTCGAGGTGCTGCGCGCGTTCGGCGAGGGTCGCGGCATCAAGGTGCGCAGGGGCACCGAAGCCGGCTCGAAGACGGCGGCCGTGATCTTCCAGCAGCCTGACTTCCTGGGGCTGCTGGTCGATGCTCGGGGCCTGACCGAGAGCGCGCACAAGGCGGGGGCGCTGGCGATCGCCTGCGTCGACCCGATCAGCCTCGCCATCCTCGCTCCGCCAGGTGAGTACGGCGCCGACATCGCTGCCGGAGAAGGCCAGCAGCTCGGCCTCAGCCCCAGCTATGGCGGCCCGCACGTCGGCTTCATCGCCTGCAGCAAAGAGCTGGTCCGCAAGCTGCCCGGCCGCTTGATCGGCACCTCGCACGACGCGGCAGGACGGCGCGGATTCGTCTTGACGCTGACCGCGCGCGAGCAGCACATCCGCCGGGAGCGGGCAACCTCCAACATCTGCACCAACCACTCACTCTGTGCGCTGGCGGCCAGCGTCTACCTCACGTACATGGGCGCCGAAGGTTTGCGTCAGGTCGCGGAGGTGAGCTTCAAACGGGCGCATGCCCTGGCGGACCGGCTATCGAAGCTTCCAGGCTGGGAGATGGCCTTCCCCGACCGGCAGTTCCTCTACGAGTTTCCGATTCGCGTTCCAAAAGGCCCGACGCTGAACCGGCGGCTGGCGCGCAAGGGCATCCTCGGCGGGCTCGACGTCAACCGATGGTTCAGGGAGCTCAAGGGCGTCCAGACCTTCACCTGCACCGAGGTCAACGACGCGCGAGCTCTGGACGAGCTCGTCGAGGCGGTGGTCTCGTGACCGAGCTGCTCAGCTTCGAAAAGAGCCGGGCCAATGCGCAAGGGCCGCGTTTGCCCGATGCCGACGTGGCCGGCCCGTCCTCGGCGGATGCGTTGACGAGCGACCAGCGGCGGTCCACGCCGCCCGGCCTTCCACGGCTCAGCGAGCCCGAGATCATGCGCCACTACGGCCGGCTCGCCTCGCTCAACTTCTCGATCAGCAAGCAGTTCTACCCGCTCGGCAGCTGCACCATGAAATACAACCCCGTCGCCAACGAGGTGGCGGCTGCTTTGCCAGGCTTCACCGATCTTCATCCCTACCAGGATGAGGACTCGGTTCAGGGCGCCTTGTCCCTGATGTGGCGCCTCGAGCAGGCCCTGTGCGCCGTGGTCGGGGTCGAGCGGGTCACTTTGCAGCCGGCCGCCGGAGCGCACGGAGAGTGGACAGCCCTGCGCATGATCCAGGCGTTCCACCGGTCGCGTGGCGAGTCTCGGACGGAGGTTCTGGTGCCTGACTCGGCCCACGGCACGAACCCCGCCAGCGCGGCTCTCAGCGGCTTCCACGTGGTCGAGGTCAAATCCGGCCCGGACGGCAGGATCAGCCTGGCGGACCTCGAATCGAAGCTATCGCCACGGACGGCCGCCTTGATGCTGACCAACCCCAACACCTTGGGGTTGTTTGAGCGCGAGATACTGGATGTTGCTGAAATGGTTCATGCCACGGGCGCCAAGCTGTACTACGACGGCGCCAACCTCAACGCCTTCATGGGCATCTGCCGGCCTGGCGACATGGGCTTTGACGCCGTCCACATGAATCTCCATAAGACCTTCACGACTCCGCATGGCGGTGGAGGCCCGGGTGCAGGCCCGGTGGGTGTCAAAGCGGAGCTGGTGCCATTCCTGCCTGCGCCCACGGTGGAGCGACTCAATGGGCACCTCAAGCTCGATTTCAAACGGCCGCAGTCGATTGGACGCGTACGTAGCTTCTACGGCAACTTCGGCATGCTCGTCCGCGCCTACACGTACATCCTGGCCATGGGGGGCGACGGCCTGACCCAGGCGTCCCTCGATGCCGTGCTCTCGGCAAACTACCTGCGAAACGAGGTCAAGGGCGTGCTCGATATGCCGCACGACGGGGCCTGCATGCACGAGTTCGTAGCCAGTGCCCGGAACCTGGCGCCCCACGGAATCAAGGCGCTGGACGTGGCCAAAGGCCTCCTGGAGCGGGATTACTACGCCCCGACTATCTACTTCCCGCTGGTCGTCCCCGAGGCGATCATGGTCGAGCCTACGGAGACCGAGAGCAAAGCCACGCTCGACGCTTTCGCCACCGCCATCAAGGAGATAGTCAAGCAAGCCGAGGACGACCCCCAGGCCCTCCACGACGCGCCCCATGGGCTGCCTGTCGGGAGGCTCGACGAGGTCGCCACCGCGCGCCAGATCAATGCCTACTTGCAGGGCCAGAGCGAGGACCCGGTTCTACGCTGGAAACCGGCTTCGTAAAACCCCCCTGTTAAGGGCCTCCGGAGGCCTCTTTCGAACTCGAAATCCGGTAGAATTTGAATCCTGAAACCCTCCCCAGTAGTTCCCTACGAGTTTTCCAGGCTGGGAGCGCTGCAAGCCCTGTGAGCGAGGCCCGAAATCTCGACCCAGGGCGCAAGCGCAGGCCTCAGCCATTAGGCGCCGACGTGGCATATACCGCTGAGCAGATTCAGGTCCTCGAGGGCCGAGAGCATGTACGGCGGCGTCCCAGCATGTACATCGGCTCGACCACCACCACTGGCCTTCATCACCTGGTGTACGAGGTGGTCGACAACGCCGTTGACGAGGCGCTCGCCGGCTACGCCACCAGGATCACGGTCACCCTGTTCGCCGACGGCAGCGTCCAGGTCGAGGAC
>DATCPU010000364.1:0-3265 GCA_036569925.1 Candidatus Dormiibacterota bacterium | reverse complement strand
ATCACGCATCGAGCTGCAGTCCGAGATGTACCGACTCCGTGAGGAGTCGCGGTCGTCGAGCGGGCAGCGCAAGCAGAAGGCGATCAAGCGACTGAAGGTCGTCGAGGACTTCCGCAAGTCGAACTCGAGCCCGACGTGGATGGTGCTCGAGGTTCTTCCGGTCATTCCGCCCGAGCTGCGCCCGATGGTCCAGCTGGACGGCGGGCGGTTCGCCACCTCCGACCTGAACGATCTCTATCGCCGCGTGATCAACCGCAACAACCGGTTGAAGCGGCTCCTCGAGCTCGGCGCCCCTGAGATCATCGTGCGCAACGAGAAGCGCATGCTCCAGGAGGCTGTCGACGCTCTCATCGACAACGGACGCCGCGGTCGTGCCATCACCGGCACGGGCAACCGCAAGCTGAAGTCGCTGTCCGACATGCTCAAGGGCAAGCAGGGCCGGTTCCGTCAGAACCTGCTCGGCAAGCGCGTGGACTACTCGGGCCGCTCCGTCATCGTGGTCGGACCCGAGCTGAAGCTTCACGAGTGCGGTCTGCCCAAGAAGATGGCGCTCGAGCTGTTCAAGCCGTTCGTCATGCGCGAGCTCGTCAACAAGGGTTACACGACAAACATCAAGTCGGCCAAGCGAATGGTCGAGCGCAGCCGGGCCGAGGTGTGGGACGTCCTCGATGAGGTCATCCACGAGCACCCGGTGCTGCTCAACCGCGCCCCGACCCTTCACCGCCTCGGCATCCAGGCGTTCATGCCCGTGCTGGTCGAGGGTTCGGCAATCCAGATCCACCCGCTCGTGTGCGCAGCATTCAACGCCGACTTCGACGGCGACCAGATGGCCGTGCATGTGCCGCTCTTCAGCGGCGCCATCGCCGAAGCCAAGAACCTGATGATGTCGTCGCAGAACATCCTGTCGGCCGCCGACGGGCACCCTGTTGTCGCACCGACCCAGGACGTTGTGCTCGGGTGCTACTGGCTGACCGCCGCGCGAGGCGAGATGCCCAGCGGCGCCGAGACACTACAAAAACTGCACGCATTCAGCTCAGAGAACGAGGTGGTCCTGGCTCTCGAGGCCAAGGTCGTCAAGCTCCAGGAATGGATCCGCGTCCGTATTGGGACCGAGCTGATCGTCACCACGCCCGGGCGCGTGGTTTTCAATCAGCCGCTGCCCGTGGGCAAGGAGCCAGTCGAAGCAACGATGCAGCCGCTTCCTTTCCAGAACGCGCATTACGACCGCAAGCTGCTGCGCACGCTGGTGGCCGAGCTGTTCCGCCTGTATGGCAGCGAAACCACTGCGGTCGTCGCCAACGACATCAAGCGGCTCGGATTCCGCTACGCAACGCAGGCGGGAATCACCGTGTCCGCCATGGACATTCCGCACCCCGAATCGAAGTGGCAGACGATTCACGCCACCGAGAAAGAGGTTGCGGACGTCGAAAAGATGTACCGCCGCGGCGTTATGACCGACGACGAGCGATACCGCAAGGTGATCGAGCTGTGGCAGAAGGCCTACGAAGACGTGGGCAATGCCACCGAGCAAGCCTTCGATAAGTTCAGCCCGATCTGGATGATGATGGGCTCGGGCGCCCGCGGCAACATCCAGCAGATCCGCCAGCTCGCCGGCATGCGAGGCCTCATGGCCGACCCCACCGGCCGGATCATCGACCTGCCGATCATGGCCAACTTCACAGAAGGCCTGACGGTGCTCGAGTACTTCATCTCGACTCACGGCACGCGCAAGGGTCTCGCTGACACGGCTCTCCGAACCGCCGACTCGGGCTACCTGACGCGGCGTCTGGTCGACGTCGCCCAGGACGTCATCGTGCGGGAGGAGGACTGCGGCACCACCAACGGCATCTGGGTTCGCGACATCACGCCTGAGAGGGCGAAGAGCGAGCCGATATTCGAGAGGATCGCCGGCCGGATCTCCGCGGAGAACATCGTGGTCGACGGCAAGGTGCTCGTCGCCGCGGGTTCGCCGATCAGTGACGATGCAGCGCGCCAGACGATCGCGGCGGGAGTCGCGGTCAAGATGCGCTCAGTGCTCGTGTGCGAGGCCCGCGAGGGCGTCTGCCGCACGTGCTACGGCCGCAACCTGGCCACCGGCAAGATCGTCGAGATCGGTGAGGCGGTGGGCGTCATCGCCGCACAGTCAATCGGCGAGCCGGGGACTCAGCTGACAATGCGAACGTTCCACACCGGCGGACAGGCCGGCGTGGACATCACCCAGGGTCTGCCCCGTGTGGAGGAGCTGTTCGAGGCTCGCATCCCGAAGGGCAAGGCAATCATCTCCGAGATCGATGGGGAGCTCGACATCATCCGCGCGGAGGGTTCGCGCAAGGTGCGCGTGACCTCCAAAGAGGAGTTCGAGGTCTCTTACCCCGTCGACGCCAAGATGCAGGCCCTGGTCAAGAACAAGGACGACGTCATGGAGGGCCAAGAGCTGGCTCGCGACGCCAAGGGCAACGGTATCCGGACCCGACACGCCGGCAAGGTGAGTGTCTCCGCCAAAGAGATAACCGTGCGCACGGTCGACGAAGAGGTCCGCGAGTACGCGATCCCGCACCAGGTCCGAATTCGCCCCGAGCTCGACCGCCGCGACGGCCAGAAGGTCGTCATCAAGGCGGGCCAGCAGATAACCGAGGGCTCGATCTCGCCGCAGGAGCTGCTGCACATCCTGGGCAAGGAGGCCGTTCAGACCTTCCTCGTCGACGAGGTCCAGAAGGTCTACCGCAGCCAGGGTGTCGATATCAACGACAAGCACATCGAGGTCATCGTCCGGCAGATGATGCGGAAGGTCCGCATCGACTCGGCCGGAGATACGGGCCTGCTCCCAGGCGAGATCGTCTCGCAGTGGGAGTACGAGGAGGCCAACGCGCGGGCGCTGGCCGAGGGTGGCGAGCCGGCCACCGCCCAGACGGTGCTGCTCGGTCTGATCAAGGCCGCGCTCAACACCACCTCATGGCTCTCGGCGGCTTCTTTCCAGGAGACTACGCGCGTCCTAACCGAGGCTGCGATCTCCGGCAAGATCGACAGGCTGCGAGGGTTGAAGGAGAACGTGATCATCGGCAAGCTCATCCCCGCCGGGACGGGGCTCGACTACTACAAGAAGCAGCGTGAGCAGGCGGCGAAGATCCTCGAAGAGGAGCCGATCGACCTGGAAACGCTGTCGGTCTAACCAGTCATAGGGGAGGGAGCGGCGTGCTCCCTCCCCTTTAATTTCACCAGCCAAATCCGCCCGTTTTCGGTTACAGTCTGGGTACGTGCACAAGGG
>DATCPU010000363.1:0-2200 GCA_036569925.1 Candidatus Dormiibacterota bacterium | reverse complement strand
CGTCTGGCCGGCGGGCTGGCAGCACGCGGCTATGAGGTCGTCGAGCCGTGGCCGCGTTCGCGAGCAGAGTCGTCCGGCATCGTTTCATTCCGGAAGCCAGGCGCCACTCACCAGGAGGTGCTTCGCGACCTGAACGCGGCTCGCGTGATCGCGAGGACGCATCGCGACTTCGTTAGGCTGTCGCCACACTTCTACAACACGGAGGATGAGATCGACAGAGTGCTGGAGGTGCTTGCGCCGGAGACCGTGACGAGATGAGACCAGTGGAAGTTAACGATGCAATTCAGACTTACCTCGATGGGCTCGTGCCGAAGCGGGATCCCGTGCTGGCGCGCATGGAGGAGGAGGCCCACCGCGAGGGCATCCCTATCGTCGATGCGCACGAAGGCGCATTCCTCAGCCTGCTGGTGCACATTGCCGGCGCGAAGCGAATCCTGGAGCTGGGCACGGCGACCGGCTATAGCGGGATCTGGATGCTGCGAGGCACCGAGGGTGGGATGTTGACGAGCTTCGAGGTCGATGGCAAGCGGACGGCGCGGGCGCGTGCGAACTTCGCCGAGGCCGGTCTCGGCAAGCAGGCGCTCGTCATGGAGCAGGACGCCGTTCAGGGTTTGGAGAAGCTGCAGGGGCGTTTCGATGTGTGCTTCATCGACCTGCTGAACTCATTCCCGTCCGAGGACGTGACAAGGCGCGTGCTGGAGCTGTGCATCGAGCACCTCGATGGAGGCGCGCTGCTGATGGCGGACAACGCGCTTCGGCAGGGCGAGGTGGTGAAGCCGAAGACGCAGCACGCCAAGAACGTTGCTTTCTACAACGAGCAGGTGGCCAAGCACCCGCGCCTGGACAGCGTGGTCGTCCCGATCCGGGACGGCCTGTCAATCGCGCGGGTCAGGGACTAGGAACCAGCCAGCTCTGCCGAGTCCCCTTCGATCCAGTAGGTCCCGTCGGTGGCGTGCTCCTTCTTCCAGATCGGCACTGTCTCTTTGAGCCGGTCGATCCCCCACTTACACGCCGCGATCGCCTCAGCGCGGTGCGGGCTTGAAACCGATACGACGACGGAAGGCTCGCCGATCTCAAGGCGGCCGGTGCGGTGGGCCATCGCGACGCGCGCCTCGGGCCATTTCACCGCTATCTCGTCCGCGATCTTGCGCATCTGAGCGCTGGCCATCTCCGCGTAGGCCTCGTACTCGAGGTGGGTCACCGAGCGACCCCGCGAGCTGTCGCGGACGATGCCAGTGAAGGTGCAGATCGCGCCCGCCCCGGCGTGCGCAACGGCCGTCTCCATGCGCCGCGCGTCAAGCGGGCGGGTGGTGAGCTCAAACAAAACGCCGACGCCGTGTGCGCCTCCGCTCACAGGCGGGATGAAGGCGACCTCATCGCCGTCGGCGACCTTCGAGTCCCAATCGGTGAACTCCTGGTTGAGAGCGACGCGCACAGCGTTCTGGTCGGCCTGAAGTCCTGGATGGAGCTTCCGAATCGCGTCGTAAACGTCGCCGACCGTCGACCCAGCCGGAAGCTCGACATTCTCGATGTCAGTGCCGGCCTGCTCGCGCAGCCGGGCGAAGAGCCGCGCGCGCACCGCGATCGCGACAGCCATCGGCCCCAATGTTACTGAGCGGCGGGCGGCGCACCCAGAAAGACGTGGACTTCCTTTCCCGAGTCGAGCGCCCGCTCGACTGTGGTGCGCGTGCCCTTTGAGGCGCCATCCCAGAAGGCGACCAGCACATCGCAAGCGTCGATCAGTCGCTGGTTGCGCGCTGCGGACTTCTTCGGGTCGGCCATTTCATCGAACGAGGCGGGTATCACCTGGACGGGGATGCCCTTGGCGCGGGCCGTCTTGGTCGCCGCGGCGTCAACGCCGCTCGCGCTGCCGGTGATGATCGAGGCGCCGTGCGGTAGCGACCCGACGTAGTCACTGACTCGATCCGGCTCGGAAAAATGCCTGCTGCCGACGATGGCGACCTTCACGGCGTCAGCCGGCGGGCGATGCGCTCTTGCCGATGGTGAGGATGTTCTTCTCGAACATCCCGCGCAGCTTGTTCGCTTGCCGGTCGTACGCTTCGGGGTCTGACCAGCTGGTTCGCGGGTCCAGGACTTCATGAGGCACATCCGGCACCTGGTCGGGAATCGACAGGCCGAACACGGGATCGACGTGAGTTGGCATGCCGTGCAGCTTGCCCTGAACCACCGCGCGCACGAT
>DATCPU010000362.1:0-9344 GCA_036569925.1 Candidatus Dormiibacterota bacterium | reverse complement strand
GGGTGGCATTGCGCAACGCCGATTCGAACACCTCGAGCGGCTCCTTCTTGGCCTGCCTGCTGGCGCGCGACAGCGCGTCGTAAACGACCTTTTCGGCAGTTGAGCGCTTGCCTTTGCTCATGACCACGTTCACGAACTTGGCGATCGCCTCCGACTGGTAGACAGGATCGGGCGCGATGACACGCTTGACAGGACGGCTGCGGCGAGGCATCTAGGCTGCCTTGCTCTTTTCGCGCTTAGCGCCGTACTTCGAGCGCGCCTTCTTGCGGTTCTTGGTGCCGGCCGTGTCGAGGGTGCCGCGGATGATGTGGTATCGCACACCAGGCAGGTCCTTGACCTTGCCGCCGCGGATCAGCACCACCGAGTGCTCCTGGAGGTTGTGTCCGATACCGGGAATGTATGCAGTCACCTCGATCCCTGTGGTCAGCCTCACGCGTGCGACCTTTCGGAGGGCGGAGTTAGGCTTCTTGGGCGTCTGGGTGTAGACGCGCACGCAGACTCCCCGCCGCTGCGGCGAGCCCTTCAGTGCCGGCGCCTTAGACTTCGTCCTGGCCGCCTTACGTCCGGTGCGGACCAGCTGCTGGGTTGTGGGCAAATGCGTCTCCCAATAACGGCTCAAAACCCCACGCGGCAATAGCCGGTTGGGCGACAAACGATGAGTATACGCAAAAACCGACCCCCCCTAGGCGCACCAAAGCGGGCTCACTACTTCGACCCGGTGCCCGCGGTGGAGTCGAAGCGGCGCACCCTCCACCTGCGCGCCGGCGACGTCGCCGTCGAACTCCAGGCCGACAGGGGCGTTTTCGGCTCCCGCGCCATTGACCTGGGGACCCTCACCCTGCTCAAGGAAGCTCCGCCACCCCCGGCCGAAGGCGAGCTGCTCGACCTGGGCGCCGGTTACGGCCCGATCGCCATCACGCTGGCGCGCCGCTCCCCTGCCGCCAGGGTATGGGCGATCGACGTCAACGAGAGGGCGCTCGAGCTCACACGGACCAACGCCGCCGCGGCCAAGACACCCAACGTGGTGGTGGCGCTCCCGGATGATGTGCCGGCCGAGCTCAGGTTCGCGGCCATCTACTCGAACCCGCCGGTCCGGGTCGGCAAGGCGCCGCTCCACGAGCTCCTGCAGCGGTGGCTGCCCCGCCTGGCGCCCGGAGGCACGGCCTACCTCGTGGTCCAGCGCAATCTGGGGGCCGATTCGCTGGCCACCTGGCTGGAGGCGCAGCGCTACCGGGTCGACCGCCTGAAATCCAAAAAGGGTTATCGCGTGCTGGCCGTCGCCGCTCCGGACTAACCTCCAGGCCCCAGTACCAGCTCGGCCAAACGACGGAAGTTCAGGATATATTGCTGGAGGTGGGCTTGGACCTTCTCCGCGTGCAGGACCTCGTAACCGAGTTCCGCACGTCCGACGGCGTCGTTCGAGCCGTCGACAAGGTCTCTTTCTCGATCCGTTCTGGCCAGACCCTCGGCCTGGTCGGCGAGTCAGGGTGCGGCAAGAGCGTCACCGCGCTGAGCATCATGAGACTCATCTCTCGCCCGGGGCGCGTCGCCGAGGGCAGCATCTTCTTCGACGGTAGAGACCTCATCGACCTCGAAGAGGAGGAGATGCGCCATGTCCGCGGAAGCGACATCGCGATGATCTTTCAGGAGCCGATGACTTCGCTCAACCCGGTCTACACAGTTGGCGACCAGATCGCCGAGGCGGTCCAGCTCCACATGAAGCTCAATAAGAAGGAGGCGTGGGACCGCGCGATCGAGATGCTCAAGAAGGTTCGCGTCCCGGCTGCCGAGCGACGGGTACATGACTATCCGCACAACCTGTCCGGCGGTATGCGGCAGCGCGTGATGATCGCGATGGCCCTTTCGTGCAACCCCAAGCTGCTCATCGCCGATGAGCCAACGACCGCCCTGGACGTCACCATTCAGGCCCAGATCCTTGACCTGATGGCCGACCTCCAGCGAGAGTTTCAGATGTCGATCCTGATGATCACCCACGACCTGGGCGTAGTCGCTCAGGTCTGCGAAGAGGTGGTCGTGATGTACGCCGGCCAGGTGGTCGAGCAGGGTCCCGTTCGGGCGATCTTCTCCACCCCCCAGATGCCGTATACGGAAGGCTTGTTGCGCTCGATCCCGCGCCTCGGCATGACGCAGAGCGAGAAGCTCAACGTGATTCGAGGCGTCGTCCCGAACCCCTTGCGGCTGCCGAGCGGATGCCGTTTCGCTCCGCGCTGCGACTACCGCTTCGACCTGTGCGCCAAGCCCCCACCGCTGTTCGACGTTGGCGGCCAGCTGTCGCGCTGCTGGCTCTGCGAGTCGGGACGCCGCCAGCAGGCGATCCGCAAACCGGCCGGCTCTGGGTCGATCGAGTGAGCGCCAACGCCCCTGTGACGTCAGGGTCCACACCCACCTTGGTCAAGGGCCGGACCCTGCTGAAGATAACGGGGATCACGAAGTACTTCCCAGTCCGGTCAGGATTTCTTCAGCGCCAAACCGGAACTGTCAAAGCCGTAGACGGTGTCGACCTGGAGGTCCAGGCCGGCGAGACGCTGGGCTTGGTCGGCGAGTCGGGCTGCGGCAAGTCCACCCTGGGCCGCTCCATCCTTCGCCTGATCGAGCCCACCAACGGAAAGATCGAGTTCGAAGGCGTCGACCTCACCCGCCTTTCAAACCGTCGGATGAAGAAGTACCGCGCCGAGATGCAGATGATCTTTCAGGACCCGGTCGGCTCGCTCAACCCTCGCATGTCAGTCGGCGACATCGTCGCCGAGGGCCTGGTGGTGCACCACCGCGGCAAGCGCTCGGAGAGGGAGGCGCTGGTCAAAGGCATCCTGAACCGTGTCGGCCTGCGGGCCGAGTATGCCAACCGGTACCCACACGAGTTCTCAGGGGGCCAGCGTCAGCGCATCGGCATCGCACGCGCCTTGGCCTTGAACCCGAAGCTCATCGTCGCCGACGAGCCGGTCTCCGCTCTTGACGTCTCAATTCAGTCCCAGGTGCTCAACCTGCTGGTGGAGCTGAAACGCGAGTTCAACCTCACCTACGTGTTCGTCGCCCACAACCTCGCGGTGGTTGCTTATATCTCTGACCGGATTGCGGTCATGTACCTCGGCAAGATCGTCGAGCTGTCGCCCGGAAATGAGCTCTACTCGAACCCCTTGCACCCCTACACGGTGGCGCTGCTGTCCGCGATCCCGGCCCCCGACCCCGACGACCGTGGCAAGCCCATCGTCCTGCAAGGCGATGTGCCGAGCCCTTTGAACCCGCCCTCGGGGTGCCACTTCCGGACGCGCTGTCCCCTGGCCAAGAAAAAAGGCACTATTGAAGGCATCTGCGCGGAGAAGGAACCGCCGCTGGCCGACCACGGCAAAGGCCACCTGGTGGCGTGCCACTTCGCGGGAGAGAGCTAGACCTCCACCGAACGTCAGGTCGACGTTCAGTCGACGATTTTGGGGTCGAGCGCGTCGCGAAGTCCGTCGCCGATGAAGTTGATGCACATAACGGTGGCGACCACTGCCAGGCCCGGGAACGTGATCCACCACCAGTTGCCCTGGATCATGACTTCCTGGGCGCTGGCCAGGGTGGAACCCCAGGAGTCGTTGGGCGGCCTCAGGCCGAAACCGAGGAAGCTGACGAAGGCTTCCAGCACGACGTTGGAGCCGACACCCAGCGTGAAAGCGACCAGGATCGGCCCGACAGCATTCGGAAGCAGGTGCCGGAAGATGATGCGCTGCGGCGACGTCCCCAAAGCCACAGCCGCCTCGGTGAACTGCAGCTCGCGCAGCTGTAGGAATGAGCCGCGCACGATACGTGAGACGAAGGGCCAGCTCAGCAGCCCGAAGATGATCGCAATGTGCCACGGTTCGGCCTGGCCGAAGATGCGAGAAGCAAGCGGAACGAGCAGCAGGGCCGGGACCGTAAGGAAAACGTCCGTGACCCTCATCAAGACGGCGTCGACAAATCCGCCGACATAGCCGGCGACAGCCCCCCATGCGACTCCGATGATCGTACCGATCACCATCGATCCGACACCGATCATCAGGGACAGCCTGCCGCCGTAGAGGACCAGGCTGAAGATGTCGTGTCCGTTGAATGAGTCAGTCCCGAAAAGATGCTGCAGCGAAGGACCGGTGCCGGCGGAGGAGGGGTCGTACTCGTCGGGCGCCTGGATAAAGTGCGGGAACAGAAGATGCCAGATTGGGGCTCCGTAGCACGCGACGACGATGATGGCCATGGTCAGCGCCGCCCATTTGGCGATCGGGTGGCGCATGAAGCGCCGGAAGGTCATCTCCTTGAAGGAGAGCTGACGGAAAGCTAGTTCGGTCTCTTCAGGCCACTCCTTCTTTCCGAGGTCATCCGAAACGACCTGACGCGTATCAAGCATAGGAAATCCTCGGGTCGGCAATGGCATAAGCAAGGTCGGCCAGAAGGTTGAAGAACAGCACAAGAATCGCGGCCACGAAGAGAATGCCCATCAGCAGCGGGTAGTCGAATTGGGTGAGAGCCTCAAAGAAGAGCTGTCCCATGCCCGGCCAGCTGAAGATGGCCTCGGTGACCACGGCTCCTGAGAAGAGTCCTGGAAGCTGGTAGGCGACGTTGGTGATTACAGGGAGAAGCGCGTTGCGCAGCGCGTGCTTGAGCACGACAGTCCGCTCCGGGAGGCCCTTGGCTCGAGCCGTGCGGACGTAGTCCTGATGGATCGTGTCGAGCATTGACGAGCGCATGAACCTCGAATCGCCGGCGATGCCAACGATCGCGATGGTGACCGCCGGAAGGATGATGTGATGAGCCACGTCGAAAATGCCGACGAGAATGTTGTGCGAGAACCACGTGTTGTACTCAGGTGTTAGGAACGGGGCTCCAGTCAACCTGATGTCGATGACGCCGGCCACCGGCGCGATCCTGAACTCGACGGCGAAGATCAGCAGAAGCATCAGGCCCAGCCAGAAAGTCGGCATTGAGTACCCGACGTATGAGAAAAGCGTGATCGCCTGGTCGAACACCGAGTAGCGCCGAAGCGCCGCCAGGATGCCGGCCGGCAGCGCGATCAGCTCCTGGAGGATGAAGGCCGTCGTCATCAAAAGCAGGGTCGCGGGAAGAGTCGAGGCGATCACGTCCCGGACCGGGCGGTTGCGGAAGAACGAGGTCTGCCAGTCGCCCGTCAGCATCGAGGTCAGCCAATGGAAGTACTGAATGCCGACCGGCTGGTCGAGACCCCACCGGTGGACGATGGCATCCCTGGCCGCCTGGCTCATATGGATGTTGAAGGCGAAAGCCTGCATGGGTCCGCCGGGCACCGCCTGCATACCGACGAACAGAAGCAGGGTGATGAGGAAGAGCGTCGGAATGAGTTGCAGGAAGCGCCGGAAGGCGTACCCGACCATTAAGCCGATTGTAACCCGGGTACCGCTCCTTGGCGCAATTTTGAAGGGAGTTGGGGTACCCCAGGAAAGCGAAGAGGGCGGCCACTTGGCCGCCCCCCTCTTGGTCTGACTAGTTGACGGTTAGCTCTTGCCCTTGACGTTGAACCAATCCGCCATGTTCCAGATTGCCAACGCCGCGTTGGCGCTGCCCGAGAAGTTGCCAAAGGATGCGGTGTTGTAGGTAAACACGTCAGGTCGCTCATAGAGCTGAACGGTCGGCGCGTTATCGACCCACTCGGCCTGCGCCTGGTTGTACAGGGCTGTCCGCTTGGCGATGTCGAGCTCACCGGCACCCTGCTGGAAAAGGGCGTCCAGTGCAGGGTCGTTGGCGTGGCCCCAGTTGCCGCCCGACTGGTTGATCGGGGAGGGAATCTGGTTGACGGCCACGTAAGAAGCGAACGAGTCGGGGTCGGGCTGCCAGTTGTTGGCAAACAGAGCCACGTCGTACTGGCCCGTGGCGAAGATGCCGCCGGTGTTGAAGGAGTCGAACACGTTGGTGCCCGTGTCAGGGCTCGACGGGACGTCCGCGCCGATGTCCTTCAGGTTGTTGGCGATCAGCTCCACTTCGGAGGCGCGCTGCTTGTTGCCGGCAGTGGTTGTGATTGTGAAGTGCAGCTTCCTGCCGGCCTTGGCCCGGATGCCGTCCGAACCCTTGACCCAGCCATCGCCGTCAAGCAGCGAGTTGGCTTTGGCGACGTCGCGGGTGAACTTGGCAAGCGTGCTGTCCGCCCACGGCTTGAAGGTGCTGAGCAGTGGCCCGTTCATCGGGACACCAGCGTTACCGACCAGGTTCTTGTTGATCGCGGCTTTGTCGATCGCCAGGTTGATCGCCTGGCGCAGGACCTTGTCACCAACAAAGATGGTGTTGGTGCCGCACTTGGTCTGGTCGTAAGGAGCCGGGCAGCCCTTCATGTTCTTGCCCTGGTTAAAGGTCAGGAACTCATCGAGCAGTCCGGTGATGGCGACTGTGGTGTAGCCGCTGATCCCCTGCAATGCAGGAAGGTCGTTGGCGATCAGGTCGAGGCCCAGGTCGGTGTCGCCCGCGGCGAGACCGGCGATCTGGGACGGCTTGGTGCCGTAGATCTTGTAGATCACCTTGTCGAGGTAAGGCGCGTGGTTGAAGACGGTGGCGCCACTGCGGCCGTCTGCGTAGTGGGGGTTCGGAACCATGACCACCTGGGCTGCGTTCCCAGGGGTGAAGCTGTCCACCATGTACGGGCCGCTGGTCACGGTCGGCTTGACGTTGAAGTAGTCGGACTTCGCCCAGTCAGAGTGAGCGATGTTGTTCAGAGCGGACTTCGGGAAGACCTCCAGGCCAAGCAGGAGGTACGGAGCGTAAATGCCGCTCGCGAGTGGCGCGGTCATACCGCAGCGGTAGACATCCTTGCCGGTGGAGTCCTTCGCTGACTTGGTCGTCTCCGGCCCGAAGTGCCACAGGGTCTGGGTGTCGCTGACCCTGTCAATCGACACCACGTGGTCGTAGCCGGCGGTGCTCGGGTATCCCGACGCCGGGTCGCAGATTGCGTTCCACGTGAAGATCACGTCATCCGAGGTAAGTGGGGAGCCGTCCGACCACTTGAGACCTGGCTTGAGGTTGACGGTCATGTCCATGTGGGTGGCGTCGATGACCTTGATGCCGCCGTTGTCCGTTGCTGGAACCTGCGCGGCCAGGTCGGGTACTGGGACGTTGGTGGGGTCAAATGTCCACAGTGACAGCCAGAGCATGACTGTCGCCTGGGAGATGGTTGCGGCTGAGGAGCTGAAGCCGAACAGGTTGTTGACAGCCTCCCAGTCGGAGTAGACGAGCTGGCCGCCCTTGACGCCGGGCTTGGCCGTGTATGTGGTGGCCGGCAAGACTGATGTTGTCCCGCCGCCGCCGCCCGGACCGCAGGCGACGATCGCGAATGGGATTACGAAAGCGAGCGCGACCGCTCGTAAACGATTGCCAAAATGCATAAGCGTCTTACCTCTCTATGTTGACGATCCTGCAGCCTTCTTCCCGGAAGCTCTAATGAATCCGGGGCGAGAGTGCGCCGGCAACAGGTCTACTCACACACAGCCTCTTCGGCTTAGGACGAATTCTCTGGCTCCCCACCAGTGAGTGTCAAGTATGGCCTATCGCAAGCTAGAACGCCTGTTCGCCGCGGCTTTATCTCGGGGCGATATAGATCTGAGCTGAAAAGAGAGCGCCGGGCCATTCGTCGACTGAGGTTGGCGTGATGCCTTTGACGTAGGGCTGGATCAGATCCCAGCTGACCGTTTGGGCCAGAAAGGCCACGGGCGCATCGCTGACGAGCATGGCCTGCGCCTGCTGATATTCCTGGTCTCGGCGGTCAGGCTGAACGTCGGTGCTCGCGGCGCGTACAAAATTGTCGTACTGCGGGTTTTGGTACAGGCCGACGTTATGGAAGCTCGACGTCAAGAAGACCGGGTACCAATCTGATTGGTCCGGATAATCCGCGGTCCAGCCGCGCGGGCCGGCAATCTGGAAGTCGCCGCTGCTCAGTCGCGAGCCAAGCGTGTTGGTGTCGAGCCCTTGCAAAGTGATGTCGACGCCGAGGTTGGCCTTTAGCTGGGCCTTCACGAAAGCTGCAGTGGCCTTCTGGAAGTCGGACGATCGGTCGTACGAGAACTTGATGCCGGACAGCTGCTTGGCGCTTACGCCTGACGCAGCGAGCGAGGCGCGCGCTGCCGCGACGTCCGACTTCTGAGCGCTCCCTCCCACTCCGGGTGCGTAGCCGCGCATGCCTTGCGGAATGAACGTCTCGGCTGGTGTCGCCTGACCCTGGAAAACCTGCGCCACGAATGCGGTCCTGTCGATCGCCTCCGCGATCGCGCGGCGAACCCTGACGTTGTTCAGCGGCGCGGAGGCGACGTGGAAAGCCAGCCAGAAGACGCTCAGTGATGGCGTTTTCATCAGTTCATGGCTCAACTGCGCGTCTGCCGCGACGCCGGCCGCTTCCGCGGGCTGGACGTTGATCACGTCGAGCTGGCCGCTCCGGTACTTGGCGAGAGCGGCCGCGCCGTCGTTGACGATCACGAAATCGATCGACGTGAGAGTTGGGCGCGGACCCCAGTAGTGCGAATTCTGGACCACCATAATGTGGTCCGCCGCCATCTCGGCGACCTTGAAGGGGCCATTGGTGATGAGTGTGTCCCGTGAGGTTGCCCACTTGTCAGTGGAGGCTTTGACGACGTCCTGCCGGATCGGCGCGCCGGCCGGCATCGCAGCTAGCCAGATGAAAGCCGGATCGCGGTGCGAGAGGGTCACCTGGAACGTGTAGTCGTCAGTGGCCTTCAGTCCCAGGGAGGCGACCGCGCCATCGAGCTTCGAAGCGTCTCGCCGCGGGTCGAGTAGGGACACACTGTTGCCGTTCAACACCGCGTCGGCGAAGAAGGCCTCGCTGGGCGAGGCCAGGCGGGGGTCGATGAGCCTCTGCCACGCAAAGACGAAGTCCTGCGCTCTCACCGGTGTGCCGTCCCAATACTGTGCATTCCGTCGAAGGTGGAAGGCGTAGATGGTCCCGCTTGGGGACACGTCGAAGGTGTCAGCGACCGCCGGCGAAACTCCGTTCATGTCGGGATCCGGCCTCAGCAGGGGCTCGGAGATCGCCCGTAAAACTGATGTCTCGTAGGTGTACTGAGTCTGCCCGGGATCAAGCGAGCTCGGCTGGTCGTCCAGCAAGACCCGAAGCGACTGATCCTTATCCAACTTCGCCCCCTGGGTGAGAGAAGGAGCGCTAGGAGTGCATGCAAGCGCAGCCACAAGAACGAGCAACAAGAGCGCGAGGGCGCGAAAGCGCGTTAAGCCTGGAGACACTGAGCCCATGTTACCCAGCCTTGCCAGTACGCCCGGTGGTACAAGAACCGGGTCGCCCCTAAGAAACAATTGAAGGGCCACCCGAGTGGCGGGCGACCCTTGTG
>DATCPU010000361.1:0-2807 GCA_036569925.1 Candidatus Dormiibacterota bacterium | reverse complement strand
CGGCAGCAGTGCTGGGTGGGGCTGGCCAGCCATACGGCGCGATGATCGGGGCGCTCATCATCGGCGTCGTGACCGAGCTCAGCGCCGCGGCAATCGCTCCCGAGTACAAGGAGGTCGTGGCCTTCGCAATCCTCGTCGTCGTGATGGTGCTGCGGCCCCAGGGCCTGCTGGCCAGGCGCGGGGCGCTGGCGGCGGCCGGATGAATTCCTACTACGCGGGCACGCTTCTCGTTTACGCCGCCGTCGACATCATCGCGTGCCTGGCGCTCAACCTTCAGTTCGGGGTCTCGGGCATCGTCAACTTCAGCTTCATCGTCTTCCAGTCGATCGGCGCCTACACGGCCGCGGTTCTTTCAATGCCGCCCGACACCGCCAACGGCGCTTACCAGGTCTACATAGGCGGATTCCAGCTTCCATTCCCGCTCCCCTGGATCGGTGGCGCGCTGGCGGGCGGGCTGCTCGCGATCCCTGTCGGTCTAGTCGTGCTCAGGAAGCTGAGAGCGGACTACCAGGCGATCTCATTGCTCGTCCTTTCCGTGATCGCGAACTCCGTGATCATGAATGCCCGGACGTTCCTGAACGGCACAGCCGGAATTGCACAGGTGCCCGGGCCGTTTGCCGACCAGGTCGACCCGCTAAGCGACGGCTACCAGCTTCTGTACGTGGGGCTTGCGGTGCCGTGCGTCCTGCTCGTCTGGCTGGTGGCCGCAAGGATCGTCAACTCGCCCTTCGGCCGAAGCCTGCGGGCTATGCGCGAGCACGAGCTCGCCGCCACGGCCATAGGCAAGAACCCGGTCGAGCTCAAGATGACGATCTTCATCGTTGGCGGCATCATCGCCGGGCTGTCCGGAGCGATCCTCGTCGGCTATATCGCGGTGTGGGCGCCGTCAGAGTGGCTCTACCCCGAGACGATCATCCTGTTCGCCGCGGTCATCGTCGGCGGCCGCGGCAACAACATCGGCGCGATGCTCGGGGCGCTGCTGGTCCCCGTGGGCTTCTTCGAGGTGACGCGGCTCATACCAACGACCATCGGCGGCTGGACGCCTCCTCCCAACCTGATCCCGGCGATGGAGTGGGTGGCGATCGGCCTGCTCATCATCGGATTCCTGTGGTTCAGGCCTGAGGGAGTGAGGCCGGAACCGAGGCGCGTGTTTCAGGGAGCGCCGATCCGCGAAGAGGTCGACCATGCCGGCAGCTCATAACGCCGCGCTGCTCAGGGCGGACGGTGTACACAGGCACTTCGAAGGCATGCACGCCGTCGATGGTGTTTCCATCGAGGTGCCGGCCGGGAAGATCACAGGGCTGATCGGACCCAACGGCGCAGGCAAGTCGACGCTCCTGGCGGTCCTCGCGGGGACGCTGCCCGCCTCTGAAGGCACGATTACTTTTGACGGCCGGGAGATCACGCGGATGCCCGCTTATGCCCGGGCCCGCGGCGGTCTCGTGCGGACGTTCCAGCTGCCTTCGGAGTTCGCGCGGCTCACGGTGCTCGAGAACCTGCTGGTGGCGGCTCCGAACAACCGGGGTGACTCGTTGTGGGGTGCGTTGATGGGCAAGGGTTACTGGATGGTCGACGAGCGCGCGTTGATCGAACAGGCGCGCGGCCTCCTCAAGAGGTTCGGGATGACCGCCAAGGAATCGGATTACGCGGGCACCATGAGCGGCGGCCAGAAGCGGCTCATAGAGATCATGCGCGCGCTCATGTTGAAGCCCAGGGTCTTGCTCCTCGACGAGCCGATGTCGGGCGTTCATCCGTCCATAGTCGAGGAGATCCAGCACTACCTCCAGGAGCTGCGCAAGGAAGGCTTGACGATCTTGATGGTCGAGCACGAGCTGCACCTGGTCGAGCGCTTGTGCGACACGGTGGTTGTCATGGCCCAAGGAAAGGTGATTGGCAGCGGAACGATGGCCACCCTCAGACAGCAGAAAGAGATTGTTGACGCTTACCTCGTTGGCTGAGCGGTCTCCGGCAGCCGATCGGCCCGCGCCGATCCTGCGGGCGGAGGGAATCACCTCTGGCTATGGCGGCGTGCCGATCATCCGCGACGTCAGCATCTCGGTGGGCAAGGGCGAGATCGTGGCGGTGATCGGGCCGAACGGTGCCGGCAAAAGCACCATGCTCAAAAGCCTCGTCGGAATTCTCAAGTTGAGCGGCGGCAAGATCCTTCTCGGCACGGATGACGTTACGGGCCATCCGCCCGAGGACCTGGCCCAGCGTGGCGTCGGCTACGTCCCGCAGGTGCAGGACATCTTCGAGCCGCTGTCGGTCAGAGAGAACCTCGAGATGGGCGGCTACCTGCTGAAAGACTCAGCGATCGATGGACGGATAAAAGAGGTCTGTGAAGTCTTTCCGCTGCTCGCGCCCATGATGCGGCGCCGCGCCGACAAGCTGAGCGGCGGCGAACGAAAGATGCTCGCGATAGGCCGCGTGCTGATGCTCGACCCGAAAGTCCTGATCCTCGACGAGCCGACCGCCAATCTCGCGCCGATCCTCGCGGATGCGGTGCTGCGCGAACAGGTGCGGCGGCTAGCGGATGCCGGCAAGGCGGTGCTGCTGGTCGAGCAGAGGGCCCGCGCCGCTCTCGAGATCGCGGACTGGACAGTGGTTCTCGTTTCCGGCGTCACCCGATTGGAGGGCCGCCCCAAAGATCTCCTCGAACGCTCTGATTTCGAGGCCCTGTTTCTAGGAGCCGGACCCCCGGTTCAGGAGGATTGACCGTATGCGCCTTTTGATGTTCGAGCACGGAAGCGGCCGCAGGCTTGGAATCCTGGCGGGCGAGCGATCCGAAACCGTCATCGATCTCACCG
>DATCPU010000360.1:0-10874 GCA_036569925.1 Candidatus Dormiibacterota bacterium | reverse complement strand
GCAGTGCTGCCCAGGCGCCGGCCCCGACGATCGCCCGCCCCGGCCTCCAACCCGCGAGCCCGAGGGCGGCAGTCAATCCGCCGCCCACCAACGGAAGAGCCACGGGCGCCAGGAGGGCAAGCGACGGCACTGCTTACTAGTGCCCCTTCAATCTTTCGATCGCGGCACGGATCTCCGCCGCGCGTTCCTCCAGCTTTCTCACTACGTCGAATGGCGCGTTGGCGCGAAACTCGGGGTTGGCGAGCTGGGCCGCCGTTTTCTCGAGATCGGAGGCGAGGCGCTTCAGCTGTGCTTCATTCCGGCCTTTGTCGCCGGCCGCGACTGGAAAGCTGACGCGTCCGGGCAACGTACCAAGCGGGACGCCGTCCTCGAACGTATCGGATGACAGCTCGGTCCATGCCAGCCGCGCCGCGAGCGTCGCAATCGACCGGTCGGTCGACGCGTCGAGGAAAAGCCTGCCGCCGCGAGGCGGCGCACCCGCCGCCTGCCGATGTGCACGCACCTCCTCGACGATGGCCATCACCTGGCCGAAAGTCTCCTCCGCCGCCGGGTCTGCCGACTGCAGGTCGGGCCAGGCCGCGCGCATCAGGAAATCGCGACGACCCGGCAGCAACGACCACAGCTCCTCTGTGACGAACGGCATGATCGGGTGGAGCAGGCGCAGCACGTGGTCCAGGCACGACACCGCGATGCCCTGCGCGATAGGTTCGCCCGCTCGCAGGCGCTCCTTGACCGCCTCGAGATACCAGTCGCAGAGCTCATTCCACGCGAATGCATAGGCGGCGGCCATCGAGTCCTGGAACTTAAAGCCCTCGATGCCTGCCGTCACCGCATCGCTTGCGGCCGACAACCTCGACAGGATCCAGCGATCCTCGAGCGCATCCGGTTTTGAGGCTCCAGGAGTCTCAGAGGCGGCGCTTGCCGATGCCAGCACCAGTCGGGTCGCGTTCCACAGCTTGTTGCAGAAGCGCCGGTAGCCCTCGACACGGCTCTCGTCGAAACGCACGTCCTGGCTGGACATGGCGACAGATGCGGCCCACGCACGCACGGCGTCGGTCCCATATTTGTTGATCAATCCACGCGGGTCGACGCCGGTGCCCAGCGACTTCGACATGCGCCGCCCATCGGCCGCCTGCACCTGGCAGTGGATGGCAACGTCGGCGAAAGGAACCTCGCCCATGAACTCGAGCCCGGTCATGATCATGCGGCTCACCCATAGGTTGATGATCTCGCGGGCCGTGCTGTTCATGTGGTTGGGATAGAAGGCCTCGAGGTCGGCGGTCTCTTCGGGCCATCCGAGCGTGGCGAACGGCCATAGCGCCGACGAGAACCAGGTGTCGAGAACATCGGGATCCTGCGTGAGGGTCGTGCTTCCACACTCGGTGCATTCATGTGGAGGCTCCACCGCAACAAGCTGGTGCCCGTTCTCGCAGTAATAAACGGGCACGCGATGGCCGAGCCACAGCTGGCGCCCGACGTTCCAATCGCGCAACCCGCGAAGCCAGTCGAGGTAGGTGCGCTCATAACGATCGGGATGCCATCGCACCTTGCCTGCGGCGGACGCCTCCAGCGCTTTGTCGCGCATGACCTCCATGCGCAGCCACCACTGTTCGCTGATCAGTGGTTCGATGATGGTGTCGCAGCGGTCGCAATGCCCGACCTCGTGCGTGTAAGGCTCTTCTTTCACGAGGAACCCCTGCGCCTTGAGATCATCGACCACCCTTCGACGCGCTTCAAGCGCGGGCAGCCCGTCGTAAGGCAGCCCGGGCACGTTCATGCTGCCGTCGAGGTTCATTCCGTTGACGATCTCGAGCGAATGCCGCTGGCCGATGTCGTAGTCCATCGGGTCGTGGCCGGGAGTGACTTTGAGCGCACCGGTGCCGAAGTCCTTCTCGACCAGATCGTCGCCCACGATGGGCAGCCTCCGACCGACAAGCGGCAGGATTGCCGTCTTGCCGATCAGGTGCTTGTACCGATCGTCGGTCGGGTTGACCGCGATCCCTGTGTCGGCCAGCATCGTCTCCGGCCGCACCGTTGCGATCGTCACGTCACCTCCGCCATCGATCGGATACCGGATGTAGAACAGAGTGTCGTGATGCTCCTGCCACTTGACCTCGAGGTCTGAAATGGCGGACCGGTCGCGCGGACACCAGTTGACGATTCGAGGCGCGCGGTAGATCCAGCCCTTCTCGTAGAAAGCGACGAACGCGGTCATGACGGCCCGCACATAGCGCGGGTCCATCGTGAATCGGAGCCTCGACCAGTCGAGGGACGCGCCGAGTATGCGGTCCTGGCTGACGATGGTGTCGCCGACCTCGGCGTACCACTCGTTAACACGTGACTCGAATGCCTCGCGCCCCAGCTGCTCCTTCGTCATACCCTCGTTGGCGAGCTGCTTCTCGATCACGTTCTGCGTGGCGATGGCGGCGTGGTCCATGCCGGGCAGGAACAGCACCTCGTAACCGGCCATGCGCCGATAACGCGCGCAGATGTCCTGCAAAGTGTGGTTGAGGGCGTGGCCCATGTGCAGCTCGCCGGTGATGTTCGGGGGCGGCAGGCAGATCGCGTACTTGGCCTTCTTGCTCTTGGCATCCGCGACGAACAGACCCGCTTTTTCCCACTGCGCGTACCAGCCGGCCTCGATAGCCTGTGGATCGAACGCTTTCGTCATCTCGGAATGTTTGTTCACTTCGCTCGTGCTCACAAGGGCGTGTTTGATTCCTCGGAGGGGATCATGGACGCCGGCGCGATTGTCGCACGCCGTAGCAGTGGATATGCCTGCAAGGCGAACCAGTAGGCAACCACGCCCACCGGAAACTCGATGCGCAACAGGACGACGGCCTGGACCCAGCCCACCAAACCGGCCAGGGCCGGGAGTCCGGCGTACCGCACGTCATCCGCGGCCAGGACCAGCGCAGGCAGCGCCAGTGAACCGCTGTAGGCGCCTCCAATGGTGGCGAGGAACACGGTGAGGGCCAGTGACACCGCTGTGGCCTCTGCAAGGGACCGGCGACGAAGCAGCACGACGCCAAGGACCGCGACCGCAACCTGGGCTGCGGCATACACAAGTGGACCGGCAAAGCTGAGCAGGTGGGGTCCAAGCCCGGACCAACCCAACAGCGATGTCAGCACGATCCGATAGGTGCCGACCCAGCCGGGCTCGATCAAAAAAGCAAGCGCCGTGATCGGAGCTAGGAAAAGGAGGCCACCCGCCGCCGCCCCAGCCAGCTCTCGCCAGCGCCATCCCGACGCAAGCAGCACCACAAGCGCCGGGAGGCAGTTCACGGGACGCCAAAGGCTGAGGGCCATGCCGAGGCCGAGTAAAGGCGGGTGACCGCTGCGCTTTGCCCAGACAGCCAGCCCCAGCCCGAAGATGGCGACCGCGCTGTTGAAGTTCGAGTTCACCAGCACGCCAAGTCCGACCGGCGAAAGCAGTGCGGCTGCGAGCACCGGCACGCGCCGGCCGCCCCAAAGCCACAGCCCACCGGCAAGGAATGCGAGGCAGATCACTGGCGCCAACCACTGCGGCCAGGGATCCGGCAACAGGCCCAGCGGAGCGAACGGCAGATAGGTGGGCAGCGGGTACGCGAATAGATAGCTATCCCCGTACCTCACCCCCCGCTCCAGCGCCAGCGCCGGCCAGTAGTCGAAGCCAGACGTGAGCTGCGGCAGGCCGATTACGACCAGCGGCACGCTAGCGGCGATTACCAACCAGTTCCGAGCGTCTTGGGAGAGCCGTTCCCCCCAGAAGGTGCGAAGCGAATCCATGCTGAGCGCCGCTCAGGATAAGTCGGCGTCGGAAGGACTGCTAGGTTCCCACCTACGCATGCCGGCATCAACCGTGCTTCTTGGCGCTCCATGGCGGAACGTGCGATGGTTTGCTCCATGAGTACCTCAATCGCTGCCGAAGGTCTGGATGTCGATGATCACGGGCATGTGCTGGTGAAGCTCAGCGACACGCCACCAGATCAATGGATGGAGGCATTTCGAGACTACTGGGGCCGGCCCGGATCGATGGGCAGCACGGCAGTCAAGACAGAGGCCTTTTCCCATTTCTCCGAGCGGACCATCGTTTTTCGTGGGGTCGACGTGGATGGTTTTGTCGATCACTGCAAAGGGTTCACTCAGAATGCGATGAGGTACGCGAATGAAGAGACGCAGCGCTTCGAGGCTGAGCGCGATGCGCGCATTCGCGCTCAGGCTGGGACTGCGCGCGACCTGAAGCACATCGAGGCCGAGAGGGCTAAAGCACGCAAAGTCAAGTTCGAGTAGCGCGGCCGTGCTGTTAGCTGCAGCCGGGTGAAAAGCTAGGCCGACTCTCCCACCAGGCGCGCCGGGCTCTCGCCCTCGTCGCCCAGCTCGAATTCCGGCTCGAGCGCCTCGCGGATCGACCGTTCGCTGATCAAACACCGCTTGATCTCAGGGCGTGAGGGGATCTCGAACATCGAGTTGAGCAGCGCCTCCTCGATGATCGACTTCAGAGCGCGCGCGCCCGTGCCTCGAAGCAGGGCGAGCTCCGCGATCGCATCGAGCGAACCCTTCTGAAATACCAGCTCGACGTTGTCCAGAGAGAAGAACTTCTGGTACTGCTTCACCAGCGCGTTCTTAGGCTCCGTGAGGATGCGCACGATGTCCTGCTGATCCAGATGGTGCAGCGTGACGATGATCGGCAGGCGCCCGATGAACTCGGGAATGAATCCGTACTTCAGCAGGTCCTGCGGCTGCATGTGCTTGAGCGTCTCGGAGGCGGCCTTGCGCTCGATCTTGTTGTGCGGCGATCCGAAACCGATCGCCCTGCGCCCGATGCGCTGCTCGACCACCTTCTCCAGCCCGTCGAACGCGCCACCGCAGACGAAAAGGATGTTGGTCGTGTTGATCTGGATGAAATCCTGGTGAGGGTGCTTGCGGCCGCCCTGCGGCGGCACGTTGGCAACAGTGCCCTCGAGGATCTTCAGCAAAGCCTGCTGCACACCCTCCCCGCTGACGTCGCGCGTGATCGACGGGTTGTCCGATTTGCGCGCGATCTTGTCGATCTCGTCGATGTAGATGATCCCGCGCTCGGCGCGGCTGATGTCGAAATCCGCCGCCTGGATAAGCCGTAGAAGGATGTTCTCCACGTCCTCCCCGACGTATCCGGCCTCGGTGAGGCTCGTGGCGTCCGCGATGGCAAACGGCACGTCCAGGATCTTGGCGAGCGTCTGCGCGAGGTAGGTCTTTCCGCAACCGGTCGGCCCCACGAGCAGCACGTTCGACTTCGTCAGCTCCACATCGCCCACCGACTTGGAGGCGGAGATTCGCTTGTAGTGGTTGTACACCTGGACCGAAAGGACCTTCTTCGCGCGGTCCTGCCCGATCACGTACTGGTCGAGCGCCGCGCAGATGGTCTTGGGGTTGGGGATGAAGCCTGTCTTCTGCTTCTTGGTGCCCGCCGACCGGTTGTCGTCCTCGAGGACCTCCTGGCAAAGATCGATGCACTGGTCGCAGATGAAAACGCCAGGCCCGGCCACCAGCTTGCGCACCTGGTCCTGCCCCTTGCCGCAGAACGAGCAGCGCGTGTAGCGGCGTCGATCCTCTCTTTCGTTCATTGACTCCTCATCGCGGTGTTCGGTCTGTAATCAAGACGAGGCCGGTGCTGCCGGGGGATTATGCCCCCACAGCATCTCGTTCGCAACGCTTATGCACTCGCTGCAGATGAAAACGCCGGAACCTGCTACGAGCCTCACCCCGAGCTCACCCTGCATCTTTCCGCAGAACGAGCACTTTGGCTTGTGCCTCTTGACCTCGCCGCTCTTCCCCCGTCGTCGGAAGATCATGGCTAGGAGGCGGCCACCACCTTTTCTTTCTCTTTCTCTTTCTCTTTTGCGGTTGCAGCCTCGCGAGCCACGTCAAGCGGCTTGATCGGAGTAAGGATGATGTCGTCGATCAGCCCGTACTCCTTGGCCGCCTCAGAGGTCAGGAAATAGTCGCGCTCTGTGTCGAGCGTGACCTTCTCGATCTTCTGGCCCGTGTGCCGCGCCAGGATCTGGTTGAGCTGCTCGCGGGTGCGCAGGATCTCCTTGGCGTGGATCTGGATGTCTGTCGCCTGACCCTGCATACCGCCCCACGGCTGGTGGATGAGGATGTTCGCGTGAGGCAGCGCGTAGCGCATGCCGTGCGCGCCGCCGGCCAGCAGCACCGCGGCCATCGAGTACGCCATGCCGATGCATATCGTCGACACCGGCGGCCGGATGTACTGCATCGTGTCGTAGATCGCGAGCCCTGCCGTCACCTGGCCGCCAGGGCTGTTGATGTACAGGGAGATCTCTTTGTCGGGGTCCTCGGATTGCAGGAACAGAAGCTGCGCCACCACCAGGTTGGCGACCTGATCGTCGATCGGCGTGCCGATGAAAACGATGCGGTCCTTCAGCAGTCGGGAGTAGATGTCAAAGGCGCGCTCGCCGCGCCCAGTGTTCTCGACCACCATTGGCACCAGGTAGCTCTCAGGGCGCTGTATCCGGGTCATATCGTGCACAACCTCATTCTAGACACGCCTCCCCCCGCTTCCGTCAAGTTCCCCGTCCGATTGCCTACTTGGAAGCCGGTTCTCCCGCCGCAATTCGGTCGAGCACGCGGCGGCGGCGCAATCGCGAGGCAAAGTAGCGCCGCGCGCTCTCGCTCTTCTTCAGCTCCTCGACCTGCCCCTTCAGCTCATCGTCCTCGCCTGCCTGCTCCTCGAGGAAGGTCATCACGTCCTCGTCGGAAGGCTCGAGATCCTGTCGCTTGGCGTACTCGGCCAGCACGAGGTCGACCTTCAGCCGCTGCTCAGCGGCAGGACGCTCCTCTTCGACCCACTGGTTGATGTTCTTGCCCATGTACTCGAAGTAGCGCTGGAGCTTAAGTCCCTGGCGGTTCAGGGTGCGCTCCATCGATTCGAGCTGGCTGGTCAGCTCACGGTCGACGAGCGCGGTTGGCACGTCAACGCTCGACGACTCGACAAGGCCCTTGACCAGGGCTTGCTCGCGATCGAGCTTCGCCATCTCTTTGGCCGATGCCTCGAGCGCGGCGCGCGTGGAGCTGCGGAAAGACTCGACAGTCTCGTGCTCGCCATTGCTCAGCTGCTTAGCCATCGCGTCGTCAAGCCCAGGCAGCACTTTTTCCTTGACGCCCTGGACGGTGACCTTGATCGTCGCGTCTTTGCCCGCAAGCTCGGGCTCGCTGTAGTCCTCAGGAAATTTCACCACCGCCGATCGCGTCTCCCCGACCTTGGCACCAGGAATCGCCTCCAGAAGCTCGGGCAGCAGCACGCCTTCTTTGAGCTCGGCCTCCATGGCCTTGCGTGTCTCCGATTCGATCACCTTGCCGTCGACGTCCACCTCGACGTCGATGACCGCGAGGTCGCCAAGACGGGCCTCGCGCTCCACCGGCGTTATCTCGGCGAGCGGCTGGCGAACGTCGTCGAGGCGCCGCTCCACCATCTCATCGGTGATCACGATCGGTTCGATCGGCTTCTCCAGCTTGGGAACATCACCGAGGTTCACCTCGGGCATCACGCTCACCGTCGCCTTGAACCGCGCGGGCCTGCCACGCTCGAGCTCCAGCACCTCGACGTCGGGGCTTTCGATCGGATCGATCGAGCGCTCCTGAAGCGCTTGCCGCACGATCTCGGGCACCATCAGCTCTACGACCTCCTCTCTCACCACCGCGGGGCCAAGTCGCGCCTCCACCAGCGAGCGGGGCGCGCGACCTGGGCGGAATCCTTCGATCCGCGCCTTCGAGGTCAGGCGGTTCAGAACCTTGTCATAGGTGGCGTCGACGGTCTCGGCCGGCACCTCGATCGTCATTCCGACCTGGCTTTTGGGCAGCTGCTCCGTCACGACTGAGAGCGGGTTGGTGGCCATCTGAACCAAGTCTAGTGGCGATGAATCAAGCCAGACCGATTGGCCGGATCACGCGATCGGGCTCAGCGCAGCCCTAGAGGGTCGGCGCCTGGCTCACGGTTTACAGCCGGGGGGCGGTATGCAAGGCGGACTCGGCGACGGCGTCGGATTCGGAGACGGCGGCGGGTTGGCCACCACCGGACCGGTGCCTGGATCGGGCGGCACGACGAAGGGAACGGGCTTGGGGGTCGGCTTCGGCCCGCTGTCGCCGGGGAGCTTGGCGATGCTGCGGGTGTCGGTCAAGAACCAGCTGTTGCCGGGGCCGCCGACGACATCGGCGGGCTTGGCGAACCACCGGTTGCCCGCAACGCCCGCCAGCGCCTGATCGATGAAGGTGTGCATGCCGGGGGAGGCGACGAACACGCCGTCCGAGCCGCCCACCATCGTGTAGTTGTTGTTGAGGATGTCGCCGACCCAGATCGCCGCCGCGATGTCGGGGGTGAAGGCGACCGTGACGGCGTCCTTGAAGTTGTCGGTGGTGCCGGTTTTGGCGGCGACCTGGCGATTCGACCAGTGGAGCGCGCTGTTGCAGCCGAAGATCATGCAGCGGTTCTGATCGTCCGACATGATCTGACCCATGATGTACGCCACGCCCGGGTCGAGGGCCGCGCGTGCGCGCTGGTTGGGGTGCGTCGCGTAGAGCGCCTGGCCGTGTGAGTCGGTCACGGTAAGGATCGCCTCAGGCGTGTGATAGATGCCCAGGTCCGCATACGTGGCAATCCCGCTCGCGTGCTCTAGCAGCGTGATCGGGTAACCGCCGAGAGTGAGGCTCGGGCCGTACACCGCGGGAGGAGCATTGGTCTGGTAAGCACCTTTCGGCGTGATGTACCGCGGCAGCACGCCGAGGTTGCGCATGTAAGTGAGCACAGCCGGCACGCCGATTGAAAGCTCGACCTTGACCGCCGCGATGTTGAGCGAGTTGCCCATGGCCTTCTTCAGCGGCAGGACCCCGTGGGTGGCGTGGTCGTAGTTGTAGAACAGGGTCGTGCTGTATGCGTCTTTGTAGACCAGAGGGCTGGGTCCGTCGTACACCGGCGTGTCGACAGTGGCCGCGCGCGCGTTGATGACCGCACCATAGGTATACGGCTTCATCGACGAGCCCATGTTGCGTGGGATGGTCGTGTAGTTGATCTGACCCGCCTTGGCGTTGTAGTTGGGCGAACCCACCATCACCAGGATCTCTCCGGTCTTCGGGTCTTCGGCGATGAGGCCTGAGGACAGCTGGCCCGCTCTGTCGCGCCATTCGTTGGCCGCGAGATTGGCGCGCACGACGGCCTCCCCCTTCAGCTGCATCTTGTAGTCGAGCGTCGTCTTGACGTACAGCTGCTGGACTCCTGGCTGGAATCCGAGCTGTCGCAGCTCCTGCAGCACGTAGTCGACGAAGTGGGGCGCCTTGAAGCTGTTGATCGGAGCGTGATAGGCAAGCTTCTCGGCCACCGCGGTGTCCATGTCCGCCTGCGTGATGAAGTTGGCCCGGACCATCGCCTGGAGGACCTCGGTCTGGCGCAGCTTGGCGGCGTCGGGGTGCAGCACGGGGTTCCACTCCGTCGGAGCCTGTGGCAAGCCGGCGAGCACGGCGGACTGCGCCAGGTCCAGCTGCGATGCGTGGATATGGAAGTAGCCCTCGGCTGCGGCTTCGATGCCGTACGACTGCGAGCCGTAGAAGCTCTTGTTGAGGTAGAGCTCCATGATCTGGTCCTTCGAGTAAGACTGGCTCAGCTCATATGCGAGCGCGAGCTCCTTCAACTTTCGCGACACCGACTGGTCGGGGGTGAGGAACTGCTGCTTGGCCAGCTGTTGGGTGATGGTGCTGGCACCACTGACGATGTGGCCTGCCTTCAGGTTGTCGTACGTGGCCCTGACGATGGCCGTGATGTCGAACCCTGGGTTGCTGTAGAAACCCTTGTCCTCGATGGCCACTGTGGCCTTGATGACCATGGGGTTGATGTCCTTGAGCTTGACCGCGAGTCGGTGGTTCCCCTGGTCGCCGACGTCGGCGAGGATGACCCCTCGCTTGTCGGTGATCACGGTGTCGCCTGAGAAGACGGCGCTGTCCAGCCCCTGGATCGAAGGCAGGCTGTCAAAGAAAGACTGCGCGTACGCGTCGGCAGCCAGCCCGACCACGAGGAACAGGGCAAGCACGACGCCCACAATGCGCAGGATCGCGTTGCGCCGCAGCCGCTGGCCGATCGGGGACCAGTTCGCGTGGATCCTGGCCCGAGGCCTGTGGCCGCCCTTGGTTTTGATGGTTTCGGGAATGTCTCTAGACATGGTTGGGGGGGCCCGTAGATTCTACGTTTCCTGCTGACACCAACGGCGGGGGCCGCCTGGGGGTTACGCAGAAAGATCCCGAGAGCTCAATCTGGATCTGCCGGCTCGCCCTTCTGAGCATGGCCTTTCTTGAGTCGCCACCCTGTTCAGCGTTCTTTGTCCTCGAGCGGCAGGCAGTGATCATCAAGCCAATCTGCCACCTCCCCTTCTGAGAGTCTCCCACTGTCAAGATCTCGGATCACGTCTGCCAGCTCCAGTGGATGAGCGATTAAGTCGAGTCCGAAAAGATCCATCACTCGCGCGGCGGCCATCGCTGCCACGCGTTTATTGCCGTCAACGAAGGGTTGTCGCCTGATGACTGAGTCGGCTAAGGCCGCCGCCTTTTCGGCCGGTCCCAAAAACAGAGGGTTGCCTCCAGCAGTCTGGAAGGGACGGGCGACCGCGGCCTCTAATTCGTTCCTGTCTCGCAGGCCCACTGCAGTTCCATCTAGTTCCGCCGCTAGGGCTTGGTGTTCGATTAGGTCTGCACACAAGCCGGCGAGGACCGCCTCGAGTGGGTCGAGTGCGGTCAGGCGGCTAACTCTTTGAGAGTTCTTTCAGCGTCTCGCGAAATCGTCGAACAAACCGCTCCATGAATGCGCGGTTCGATGCCGCCCTGTCTGTATCCAGGCGCATACCAGTCAAGCC
>DATCPU010000359.1:0-3397 GCA_036569925.1 Candidatus Dormiibacterota bacterium | reverse complement strand
CTGTGGTTCTCTTCGTAGATGACGACTATGTGCTTGATCGCCCCGAGCCGGCCCGCGCCGCTGTCGGCGGAAGCGCCGCTAGGCCAGATCGAGATGAAGCAGAGAGCAAGCAAGGCTGAAATGCGCAACAACATTCGAATCCCTCCCCCGCAGAAGTACCGCCGGCTGCTCGTGCAATCCTGCCAGCCATCGGTTAAGGATGGGTAGCCCCTTGGATAAAGGATCGGCAGGCTACGGTTGGTAAGCGGGCGACTGTCTGATTAATTAGGCTGTAAGGCCACTCCCCTACGATGGGGCCCGTGAAAGCCTGGGTGGTTCGGGAGCTTGGGGGGCCAGACGTCCTCCGCTTCGAGGATATCGAGCCCGGCCACCCTGCCGATGGTGCTGTCCGGATAGCCGTTCGCGCCGCCGCCATCAACTTCCCTGACGCGTTGATGGTCGCGGGCACCTACCAGTCCAAGCCGGCGCTGCCGTTCGTGCCCGGTGTCGAGGTGAGTGGCGAGGTGATCGCAGCGCCTCAATCGAGCGGCTTCAAGAACGGCGACCGGGTGATGGCGCTGCTAGACAGCGGCGGCCTCACCCGTGGCGGCTACGCGCAGATCGCCGACGCGGTGCCGGCCTCGGTCTCCCCGATGCCTGCCGGCATGTCGTTCGAGGAGGCCGCGGGGTTCACGCTCACCTACCAGACGGGATGGTTCGGCCTTCACCGCCGCGCCAACCTGCAGGCCGGCGAAACCCTCCTGGTCCACGCCGGAGCCGGTGGCGTTGGGACCGCGGCGATTCAGCTGGGCAAAGCGGCCGGGGCCACGGTCATCGCGACCGCAAGCTCCGACGAGAAGCTAGAGATTTGCCGGCACATGGGCGCAGACCACGCGATCAACTACAAGACGCAGGACTTTGCCGAAGAGGTCAAGAAGCTGACAGGTGGTCGCGGCGCGGACGTGGTGTTCGATCCAGTCGGCGGCGACGTTTACGACCGCTCGACGAAATGCATCGCATTCGAGGGTCGCATCGTGATCGTCGGGTTTACATCAGGCCGTATCGCGCAAGCAGCCACCAACCATGTGCTGGTCAAGAACTACTCAGTGGTCGGGCTGCACTGGGGTCTGTACAACTCTCGCGCACCACAGCTCATCGCCCCGGCCGCCCGCGCCCTCGTCGACCTTTACGAGAGCGGAAGGATCAAGCCCCATATCTCGGTCCGACTTCCACTCGCCGAGGCGCCCGCGGCGCTTGCCTCGGTCGCGAGCGGCAAGAGCACCGGCAAGGTCGTCCTCACCACATGAGGTTGCTGCGCATCGCTGTGGCCGCGGCCCTCGCCATCCTGCTGGTGACCACACTTCTGGTCGCGGTCGTGATTCTTGCCCCGTTCGGCGGCGGCGCTCCTCCCGAGGTGCTCGCGAGCGACCAGACACTGAGCTTTCCGATTGCTCAGGATGTCGCTGACCTCGACCCCGCGCAGGTCTCCTCGCCGGCCGACGTGGACGTCCTTCGCAACGTTTTCTCCGGTCTGTACAAGTTCGATCAAAGACTTCAGGAGGTGCCCGACCTCGCGATCGGGCCTCCGATCATCTCGTTGAACGGCCTCACGTACACGTTCCAGCTGCGGCACGACGCCAAGTTCTCCAACGGAGACCCGATCACAGCCGACGACTTTCTGTACAGCTGGAACCGCGCGGCCTCCAAGCAGGGCGATTATGCGAGCCTCTTCCAGCCGATCGTCGGCTACCAGGCCGTCGCCCAAGGCCGCGTACATGCGATGAGCGGCCTCGCGAAGCTCGACCCCTATTCGTTTACGACCACGTTGACCAAGCCGGCCGGCTACTGGCTGACGGCGATCGCGCTCTGGCCTTTCTGGATCGTCGACAGCAAGGTCATCGCAACCGCCGGCGACAACGTTTGGTTCACCAATCCGCAGACGCTCATCGGCAGTGGCCCGTTCCGCATGACGTCACGCTCTGCCGGGCAGGCGCTCGACTTCGAACCCGTGCCGCAGTGGTACGGCGGATCGACCGGACGCATCACGCACGTGCACATCGACGTCCTGGCCGACCAGCCGCTGCAGATCTCACGCTACGAATCGGGGTTGTACAGCCTCATCGGTTACGCGCGGCAGGGCCTGCCGCCATCGGCCGCGGTTCGGTACACGACCGATGCCAACCTGCGCAGCCAGCTCCAGCTCATCCCTGCGGGCCTCACTTTCTGGGCCGGCTTCAACATGAGCAAAGGGCCTTTTGCCGGCCTCGCGACCGGTCTGGCCGGGCGGCATGCCTTTGCGACGGCGATCGATCGGAACGCCCTCGCGGCCGCGGTATGCAATCAGGGGACGGCTTGCGTTCCAGCCACCGGCGGACTTGTCAGCAAGGGTCTCGTCGGATACCTCGGGGACGGCGCTGATCCAAACGCCAGGTTCGATGCCGCCGCGGCCAAGAGCGAATACAAGAAGTGGGATCCCACCGGTGCGAAGGTGAAGGGCCTCACGTACACGTATGACACCGACCCGTTCAACAAGGCTGTGTGCGTGAACCTGGCGACGCAGTGGTTCAAGAACCTCGGCGTGACAGTGAAATGCGTCGAGGTCGATCGCAAGTCGTTTTTTGACAAGCGCAACGGCAAGTGTGCGTACCCGCTTTTCAGGCAGAGCTGGAACGCGGACTACGACAACCCCCAGGACTGGTTCGACTACCTGTTCGTGGCCATCAACTCGGGCGGGTCGTGCTACTCGAATCCTTTGTTCGACAAAGCCGTCAGGGCAGCCGACCAGAAGACGATCGCGACCGCCGTGGCGGATTACAAGGCGGCCGGCCAGACGCTGATGAGCCACATCGTCTTCGCCGACCTCGTGTATGGGGTCCAGCAATACCTGGCGCATCCGTGGGTCAAGGGGGTCGGCGGCAACGCGCTCTACGACTTTGCCTGGACCGACGCGAGGATCATCAAGCACTAAGTCCGTACCATTGGTCGAGCTATGAGTGTTGTAGGGATCGGGCATCGGCGGCTTGAAGGGGCTGAGAAGGTGGCCGGGGCCACCAAGTTCACCGCCGACCTGGAGCTCCCGGGCCTGCTGTACGTCCAGCTCGTGCTCAGCCACCAGGCCAGCGCGAACATCCGGAGCATCGATGTGGATGCCGCCAGATCAGCGCCCGGCGTCATCGACATCGTCACCGGCGCCGACCTTCCCGGCGTCCCTGCGCCGAGCCCCGAGAAACCGCTCGCGGTCGGCCACGTCTTCTACGTCGGACAGCCGGTCGTCGCTGTCATCGCCGAAAGCGAAGCCGCAGCGGCCGACGCTGCCGCCCTTGTTGATGTCGACTACGAAACGCTGGAGATAACTGTCGACCCTGACCTCGCGATGCGCGAGGGCGCAAGGAAGGTGCTCGACACGGAAGAAGAGGCC
>DATCPU010000358.1:0-6465 GCA_036569925.1 Candidatus Dormiibacterota bacterium | reverse complement strand
GACTGTCCAGCAGGAGACCCATACGTTCCAGCTGCCTGACGGGACGCTGTTCGGGATGGGGACCACGGTCCCCGGCGCGGACGGCGCTTTTGCGATCGTGGGCGGCACCGGCCGCTACCTTGGCGCGTCCGGCAGCTACATCGCGCAGCAGAGCCCATTCGAGACCGGCGGAGACGGGACCGCCGTCTTCACGATCACTTTGAATTCAGGGAGATAAACCATGGCCGGAGTTCAATACTTCCTAAAGATCGACGGAATCCCCGGCGAGTCGACCGACGACAAGCACAAGGGCGAGCTTGAGCTCAGCTCCTTCAGCATGGGCGAGAGCAATTCCGGCACCATCACCAGCGCCACTGGCGGCGCCGGAGCCGGCAAGGTCTCGTTTCACGATTTCAATTTCACCACCAGGTTCAGCAAGGCAAGCCCCAAGTTGATGTTTGCGTGCGCCACCGGCGAGCACATCAGGAGTGCCGTCATGACGGCTCGTAAGAATGGGGGCAGAGGCGGCGGGTTCGAATTCCTTTTCGTGAAGCTGAATGACGTGCTGGTCAGCTCGTTCCAGACTGGGGGCAGCGGCGACGGCATTCCTTTGGACGCCGTCAGCTTCGCCTTCGCGAAGGTCGAGGTCGACTATAAGGAGCAGAAGGCGACCGGAGCGCTCGGAGCCGTCACCAGCTTCGTCTGGAACCTGGTCGAGAACAAGCAGGCCTAGCTAAGCCACCGCCCGTAAGCCGGCCTCAATCAGCGATGCGCTCCAGCGCGCCCGACTCGAGCAGCGCGCGGACCGCGCGGGCCCGGTGGCTGTACAGCCGCTTCTCCTCCGGCCGCATCTCACCAAACGTCTTGCCCGTCCCCGGAACCAGGAACACCGGGTCGTAGCCGAAGCCCGCCTCACCCCTCCACTCCGGCACGATCTCGCCCTTGCACTCGCCCTCGAACAGCTGGGTCGGGTGGCCTGGTTTGGTCAGCGCGAGCACGCAAACGAAGCGCGCATTCCACGGCCGCGGCTTGCCCTCCAGCCGGTTCAGCAGATTCGCGGTCCGGTCTTCCTGTGTCGGCCCCAGCCGCGCTGAGCGGATGCCCGGAAAGCCTTCCAGCGCCTCCACCTCGACCCCCGAGTCATCCCCTAATGCCGGCAGGCCAGAGCGCTCGGCCGCCGCGTCCGCCTTCAACTTTGCGTTCTCCTCGTAGGTCTCCCCCACCTCATCGACCTCGGTGTCAAAGGCGATGAGCTCGAGTCCGGTGCCGGCCAGCAGCTCTCGGTACTCCCGCAACTTTCCCGTGTTGCCGGTCGCGATGACCAGCTTGCGGCGCTGCTCAGCCAAGCGTGGCGATCGCGCGCTTCTGCCCGACGATCAGCTCTTTGATGCCCTTGTGCGCGAGCACGAGCATCGCGTCGAGCTCCTGGCGCGAATAGGGCGCTCCCTCGGCCGTCGCCTGCAGCTCGACCAGCTTGCCGTCCTCGGTCATCACGCAGTTGAGGTCGGTCGACGCGGTGAAGTCCTCCGTGTAATCGAGGTCCAGCATCGGCGTGCCCTCGACAATCCCGCAGCTCACGGCGGCCAGGTAGTTGCGGATGGGAACCTGATCGACCATCCTCGCGTCCTTCATGCGCTTTACCGCCATGTAGAGGGCAGCGAATGCGCCGGTGATCGAGGCGGTGCGAGTGCCGCCATCCGCCTGAAGGACGTCGCAGTCGAGAGTGATCGTCCTCTCGCCGATCTTGCCCATGTCGACCGCGGCGCGCAGCGAGCGTCCGATCAGGCGCTGGATCTCATGCGTGCGGCCGCCGACGCGGCCCTGGATCGACTCACGCGTACCCCGGTCGTGCGTCGAGCGCGGCAGCATCGAATACTCGGCCGTGATCCAGCCCTGGCCGCTGCCGCGGCGGTGCGGCGGCACGCGGTCCTCGACGCTCGCCGTGATCCACACTCGGGTCCGCCCCATCTCGATGAGGCACGAGCCTTCCGCGTGAACGTTGACCCCGAGCTCGATCTTGAGCGGGCGCAGCTGATCAGGTTGACGTCCATCGAAACGCGACTGGCCCGTCACCGCTTCATCAGCTTGAGTATCAATGCAGTGCCTTCAAAAAAGATCCACAGCGGGACGAACATGATCAGCGGCGTGAAGGGATCAACGCCTGGGGTCAAGAAGTTGGCCACAAGGCCGAGCCCGAGGAACCACCATACCCGGTTCTTGTACAGCCACTTCGAGTTGATGATGCCGATCATCCCCAGCATGAAGAGCACAACCGGCAGCTCGAAGATGATGCCGAAGCCGATGACCATGATGAGCAGGAAGCCGACAAGCTCGCCGATATCCGCGAAGTACGAGGTGTTGGGCGGCGCAAGCGAGTTCAGGACGTGGATGTACAAAGGAAGCGCAAAGATCGCCACTGCGACACCAACCAAGAAGAAGACGATCGTGGCGACTATCAGCGGCAAGATGAAACGCCGTTCGTGTGCGTGCAGGCCGGGGCTGACAAACCACCAGATCTGCTGGATCACCACCGGGGCGGCAATCACGAGGCCGATGTACAGCGCAACCTGCAGCTGGAGGATCACGCCGCCTGTCGGCCCGAAGTAGTAGGCGTGGCCGATGCCCGCACGTTTGACCAGCAGGCCGATCACCTGGCCGGCGATGAAAAACGAACCCACGGTGGTGATGCCCCAGGCAATCAACGAGACGATCAGAGCGCGCCTGAGCGCCTCGAGATGCTCGATCACCGACATCCGCTGCTCTTCGACGGGCGTTGCGGGCCGCCGCGCGCGCGAAACGACCCTGTCTAGAAGGGCCACGGGAGGCTCAGACCTTGGGAGAGGTGGCCTCGGACTGCGTGCCCGCGGAGCCGGAGCTCTCCGAAGAGGCCGGTTGTGCGGGCGGCGGCGGCGTTGCGGCCGGTGTCGGCGTGGAGGTTGTCGCGTTGACCGCCGATGTCATCTCGTTGGTAATGTCCGTCGTGGCCTTTCGAAACTCGCGCATCGCCTTGCCGACGGCCCCTCCCAGCTCGGGCAGCCTGCCCGGTCCGAAGATGATCAGCACGATAACCAGCAGGCCGACGATGTAGAACCAGTGAAATTGCATCTCGAGTCGATTATAGCCGGGTACCCCCGGCGGCCCTACGCGGGCTGATTTCGGGTGATTTTGGCGGTCAGCCCACCTGGATCGTGATCGACGTGATCCGGTCGGTCGGCCCCGTCAGAAGCTCCACGTTCGCGATGCCCTGGATCACGGTGCCGAACCGGTTGTAGACGGCGGTCGGACCCGCCCCGGGCCACGCCGCCCGCTCGATGAAGAACTGGCTGCCGTTGATCGGGCCGTCGATCGGCCGGGCCATCCCCACGGCGCCGATACCCCAGGCGGGAGTGGTGTTGGGCTCGCTGGGCAGGGTGTAGCCCGGGCTGCCCCGGCCGTCGCCGGTCGGGTCCCCGTTTTGAACCACCCAGTCCTGGGTCGTGAACGCCATGCCGTTGTAGTAACCGTCGAGCGCCAGAACGATGAAGTTGTTGACGGTAACCGGGGCCACGGTGGGGTACAGCTGGATCGTTATCGGTCCTTTGGTCGTGTTCACGGTCGCCTGGTAGGTTCGGCTGGGCACGATGCAGATGGGTGGCGGCCCGATGAACGTATGCGGACCGGTTTGCGTGGACGAGATGCACGAGGCGAGCGCGGAAGGCCTCGGTGACTTCAGCGCGTCCGAGAACGCCAGCCCCGATGCGAGGACTGCCGCGATGACGATCCCCGAGATGAGCAACGGCCTCCAGGGCCGGCCCTGCCATCGGGGCGCAACATCTGCGGCATCATCAAGCGGCGTGACGATCGGCCTCCGGACCGGAACCTTGGCCTTGCTCATTTCTTGACCGCCGCCTCGGCGATGGCCTGGACCAGGCCATGTGTCGTGTATTCGCGAGCTGTGATGGCGACCTGCAAGCCGAGCTTGCGGGCGGTGTCCGCGGTGACCGGGCCCATGCAAGCGATCTCCGCATCGCCGAGCACTGCAGGAAGCCGGTCGTCTGGAAATGCCCGCACGAAGTTCGCGACGGTCGACGAGCTCGTGAAGGTGATCACGTCCACCCCCTCCGCGTTGAAGAGGCGCCATAGAGCTTCGCTCGCCCCCGACGGGCGCATCGCTCGATAGACGGGAAGAATCTCAACCTCAGCACCTTTTTTGGCGAGAAGCGATGGTAGAGCGTCGCGAGCCACCTCTGCTCGCGGGACGAGAACCCGCATCCCCTCCATGTCCCAACCGTCGAGCGCCTTCGCCAATCCCTCAGCGGTGTACTCGGATGTGACGAGCTCGGGCCGCAGCCCTCGAGCTTCGAGCGATTCGGCGGTCTCCTGGCCGATCGCGCACAGCTTTGAAGCGTGGAGCGCCCTTGCATCACCGCCCGTTTCGAGCAGCATCCGGAAGAAGATGTCGACCGCATTCGCTGAGGCGAAGATCACCAGGGCCGTCCCCTTCAGACGCGCGATGGCGCTGCGCACGCGCTCGTCCGTCGGCATCGGGCTGATCTCGATGGTTGGGATCTCAATCACCGCGGCGCCAAGATCAACCAGCTCGCGACGAAAGGGATCGACCTGGTGCCGCGCTCGCGTGATGAGGATGCGCCGCCCGTGTAGCGGTCGTTTGGACAGGGTGTCGAGCCGCTCCGCCATCTCAACGCCCGGGCCCAGGACCAGCAGCGCATCGCCCCGGAGGCCATAAGTCGCAGCTTTGCGGGCCAGCTCGCCAAGAGGAGCGGAGACACGGTGCTGCCCCGGCTGGCCGGGGTTGAGGATGAGCGCGGCGGGCGTCTCGGGCGTGCGGCCGTCCGCCATCAGCTTTGTGATGCCTGATTCCCACCAGCCCGAGGCGAGGCGGAGCACCACCGTCTCGGCCCCTCTTACGAGTCCGAATCCGATCGAGGCCGCCTGGCCCTCGATCGTGAGCGGGATGCCGCTCATCACCGGCGCCGCCAGCTCGACTATGAGACCGGGGACCGCCTCGAAGTCGATCTCGGCGCGCTCCAGCTTCTCAGCGATCGCGCTGCCGTTCGAAAAGGCATATGGATTGCCTGGAAACAGCACGGCCACCTTGCGGCCGGTCCGCGCGAGGCGAACAATCTCCTCCGCCGACTCGAGCGGCCCGATATCCGCCTGCGCCGATGCAAGGTGAAGAAGGGCGGCGCCGCAACCATCACAGCAGCGGATGATTTCGGCTTCCTTGATCGCTTCAACTGCCTGGACCGTGGCGAGGCCAGGATGTCCGGGACCGATGCCGACCAACCTCACTCTGCTCATGAGTCCACCACCGCGCGGAGCACAGAGAAAGGTTAGAGCTTTCGGGATACCACGTAGGTGGCGAGCGCCGCGAGCGCGGCCTGCGCTTCTCCATCGCCAAGAGCCATGAGCTCACCCCGCGCCTCGGAGGCGAGCTCTCGTGCCCGCTCGATCGCCCGCGCGGGTCCTTCGCTGGCGCGGACCAGCTCGACCACATCGTGAGCCTCTGTCCCACTCAGCTCGCGATTCACCTCGAGAAGAACCCGTAGCCGGCTCGCGATTTCGCCGTCTTCGAGTGCCATCATTAAAGGAAGAGTCGCGAACCCCTCCGCGATGTCGTGGCCAATCGGCTTGCCAATCTCGTCCTCGCTGCTTTCGTAGTCGAGAACGTCGTCAGCGATTTGGAAGGCGAGGCCAAGAAGGCGGCCATAAGTACGAATCGCGGACCTCTTGGCGCCATCCAGGCCACCGAGGAGCGCCCCGACGTCGCAGCACGCTGCAAGCAGCGTCGCGGTCTTGGCCTCGATCCGGCGCATGTACTCATCGACGTCGGTGTCGTAGCGATGCCTTATCGCTTGCTGCCTCACCTCGCCCGCACAAATGTCCATGACTGCACGAGCAAGGATGGCGACGACCTCAGGCGAGCGCGTGAATGCCGCCTGCTCGTAAGCCTTGGCGAAGTAGAAGTCGCCGACCACGATTGCCGCCTCGTCGCCAAGCTTGGCGGCGACCGTTGGGCGGCCGCGCCTCACCTCGGCTCGATCGATCACGTCATCGTGAACGAGCGTCGCAGCGTGAATGAGCTCGGCGGACATCGCCGCCGGGTTCAGCTTCTCGAGGTCGTAGGTGCCGCACCTCGCCGCGAGCAGGACCAGCGCCGGGCGGATGCGCTTGCCGCCGGCGGCGAAAAGATCCGCCATCGGCGCCGACACCACATCGGGGTCGCTCTCGATGAGATTCCGCAGGCCTGCCTCGATCGTCTCCAGATCAGCCGTGACCGGGCCGAAGACGGCAGGCTCGGGAGCGCTACCCACCCTTGACGGACAGTCGGTACCCCAGGCCAGGCACCGCCTCGATGCTCACGCCGGGACTGGCCAGATCCGACAGCTTTCGGCGCAGGCGCTGGACATGGGGATCGACCGAGTGGTCGTCGAGGTCGTGCGGGTACCCCCAGACCTTATCGCGCAACTGAGCACGGGTCAGCAC
>DATCPU010000357.1:0-25469 GCA_036569925.1 Candidatus Dormiibacterota bacterium | reverse complement strand
CTGGCTGGCTCGCATGCTCGAGGCAGGCGAGGATCCTCTGTTCGTCGCCCGCAGGCTCGTCATCTCGGCTGCCGAGGACGTCGGGCTCGCCGATCCACAGGCGCTCCAGGTGGCGATTGCGGCCCAGCAGGCCGCGCATTTTGTGGGCATGCCCGAGGCCGTCCTTCCGTTGACTGAAGCGGCGCTGTACCTGGCCCTGGCGCCGAAGTCCAACTCGGCGCTCACGTCCTACGGCGCCGCCCGCGAGCTGATCGAGCAGACGGGCAACGAAGCCGTGCCGCTCCACCTTCGCAACGCTCCGACCGGCCTCATGAAGTCGATGGGCTATGGCAAGGGGTACAAGTACGCGCACGATTTCGAGGGCGGCGTCGCCGAACAGGTGCACATGCCCGAGAAGCTCAAGGGCCGCAAGGTGTACAAGCCCGGGGCAAGGGACAAGAAACCGGGATGAGCGGCGGGTCTTCGACCCGCCTTATGAGAGGGAACCAGACTGTTTCCTCTGCGCGCCAAGCGGCTTGAGGATGGGCCCTACTGATTGCATCGCCAGGCGCTTCGCGCGTGGACCCCGGCCTAGAGGGCCACGGAACCTAATCGTCAGCACCCAATAGGCCGGGCGCTCTCCTTCCCGGGATTGGATTTATTGAATTAGTTCTCCACGCCGTGTTTCGGCGGCCGCCGACACAAAGTCATGGCCGGGGGGACCCCGGCCAACCCTGCCACGTTGGCTGCAGGCCGTAGACTTTCACGGCTCATGGCTGACGCGCTTCTCATCTTCAAGCCCGATGCTTCGTACCGGCTTGCCCCCCGAGCCGGGATATGGGGATGGCTGTCCAGCGAGCGTGATTGGAAGATCCAATCGCTTGCCTGGTTCCAGCCTCCGCCCGACCTTATCGAGAGCCACTACGACTTTCTGAAAGACAAGCCTTTCTTTCCATGGCTGGTGGATTTCATGAGCGCTCTTCCGCTGGCGGTCGGTCGCGTCACTGCGTCGGGCGAAGCGCTGGAGCAGATGCGCCACGATCTCGGCGAAACGCGCATCGCCCAGTCCCGGCCGGGATCGCTCCGCGAGCGTTATGGGATCTTCGGCGGCGTCAACTGCCTGCACCTTTCCGATTCGCCTGAGTCAGGCACCGCCGAGGTCGCTCGCTGGGCCAAATTCGTTCAGCTGGACCAGGTGAGCACGGACCTTGCCCTGGAGACCGACAAACCCGACCACACCTATCACCTTCGGTCGTTGGCCACACAGGTCGTCGGAGGAATCCATGCCGAACTCGCCTCTCAGTTGATTCGCGAGCTGCTGGCGGAGGAGACGGACATCGACGGCGACCAGCTTCAGGCCCTGTGGCGCATCACGCTCGGGGCGCTGGCTTAACGTCCTTTTCCGGCGACCCGGCCGGCCCTGGTGCGGGGTGGGCGTGGATCGTCACCGGATTCGTGAACAGCTCCGAGTTGGGAACGATCACAACATCGCCGGCGTCATTGCGCAGCAGAGTCACACGCAACCGCACTTCTGAAACGACGCCGGTCCCGCGCTCGAGCGAGATGAAGTCGCCGATTTTGATGTTGCGCTCCAGCAGGATGTAGTACCCCGACACGTAGTCCTTCAGCAGGTCCTGGGCGCCAAAGCTTGTGATGACGATCGCGGCAACTATTCCGAGGATGGTCACGTTGTCGCTGTGAACAGCTATGCCGAATGCAAAGAGCGCGCCGACGATGATCAGAGCGACCGTGATGACTCGGCTGCCGACGACCACCACGTTTTCTCGCAGTCCGCGCCTTCGGAGCGCCTCCGCAACCTGCTGCGCGATGAACCGAGCAGCGATGACAAAGACGACGAAGACCAGGCCAGCGAGCAGGATGTAGAGGAGCGGGCTCGACGCGATGTCGCCAAGCGACATCTACTTCTCGGTCTCGGCTTCCTCTGCGGCCGGCGCCCCTGCCTCTGCCCCTTCCTCGCCTTCTCCGACAAGAGCCGTCTCGAGCGCGGGGGCTTCCTCTTCGACCTTGAGCTCGCGGCGGTGAACGATCTTGACGATGAGCTCGTCGGGGTCCATCTGCACCGTGACGCCCTTGGGCACCTTCAGCTCGGAGACTCGGAACTCGGACTCGATCTCCTCCAGCGGCGTGAGGTCCACCTCGAACGCCTCGGGGATGTCGGTGGGCAGGCACTCCACTCGGAGCGCATGAATCGGCTGTAGGACGTCAGCGTCTCCGCGTTTCACGGCGGCGGACTCGCCGATGAGATGGACAGGCACCTCGACCGTGATCTTCTCCTCGAGGCTTACCTGGTAAAAGTCGACGTGAATGGGGCCCAGCCGGCGCGGATGGGTCTGGATCTCGCGCACGAGCACCTTCTCGGCCCGATCGCCGTCGATGGCGAGGTCGACCAGGTGGGTCCTGCCGGACTTGGTGAACACCTTCTGGAACTCGAGGCGATCCAGGACGACGGGGGTTGGGGTGGCATTGTGCCCGTAGACAATCCCGGCGAGCTTGCCTTCGCGGTGGAGACGGCGCGAAGCCTTGCCGAGAAGCGTGCGGGTGGAAGCTTTCAGTTGCATGGTTGGGCCTCGGGGTGGAGAGGCGTCGTTATGATACCGCGGACAGCGATTTCCGCGAACCGGCCGCAGCAAAACGAGGTTTCAGGCATGCAGGACCCACCGCCTCCACCGCCGCCACCGGGAAGCTCTTACCAACCCCCGGCCTCGACGCCTTCGGTCTACTCGCCCCCTCCGGCGCCCGTGCAGTACGCCGCGCCGCAGTACCAGGGGCCACAGCCGACATACGCAGGCTTCTGGATTCGTCTGGTCGCCAGACTCATCGACGGTCTGGTCCTCGGCATTCCGTTCGGGATCGTGTTCGGTCTGTTCCTTGTCGCGGGTGGGGTGTTCGCGAACGTCAGCGGCAGCGGGTCCAGCAGCCAGGATTCTCAAAACGCCGCCGCGGCCGCAGCTTTCGGTGGCGGCTTTCTACTTCTCTACCTGCTCGCCTTCATCGTGCAGGTCGGGTACTGGATCTACTTTTGGGGGACCAGCGGAGCCACGCTCGGCATGCGGCTGCTCCACCTGAGGGTCGTGGACGCTGACACCGGAGGCCCAATCGGCTACGCTCGGGCCACGGTTCGATTCCTCATGAGCATCGTCAACTCCTGGGCCTGTTACATCGGTTGGATCTGGGTCGCGTTCGACCCCCGAAAGCAGGGCTGGCACGACAAGGTTGCCAACTCCGTAGTGCTGCAGTACTGACGGCAGAATTCGCCTTAAGGGAGGATCTTGAATTTGCAGAACCCACCACCGCCCAGCTACGCACCGCCACCGCAGATGCCTGGTGGCTACCAGCCGATGGCGGTCGCGTCATCGGGTTCCTACGGCGGCTTCTGGATCCGGGTGGTCGCTTACATCATCGATTTCATCCTCCTCGCCATCATCGGTGGCATCCTGAGCGTGCCGCTTGGGCTCAACTACAGCGACCCGAACAGTCTGAACAGCGGGGCGGCTCGAACCTCCAACGGCATCGACCTGGTGCTCAGCTTCCTTTACTTCACGTTGCTGTGGAGCTACATGGGCGCATCGCTCGGCCAGCGCCTTCTCGGTTTGCACGTTGTCGACGCTACGAGCGGCCAGCCGATCACCTTTGGCAAAGCCGCGCTTCGCTGGCTCGGGCTGATCATCTCGTTCTTTGTCTGTTTCATCGGCGTGATATGGGTCGCTTTCGACGCGCGTAAGCAGGGATGGATGGACAAGATCGCCGGCACGGTGGTCGTCCGCAGATAAGCGAACGGGGGTGCGGCGGCTAGCCCCCTCCGTCGGGAAATCGTTTCCGCAGCCAATCGACGATGTCCTGAAGGGGCGTGCCTGGGGTGAACAGCTCAGCCACGCCCTTCTTCTTGAGGGCGACGATGTCGTCCTCCGGGATGATGCCGCCGCCGAAGACCACGATGTCGGTGGCCTTGCGCCGCTTCAATTCCTGGACGACCGCCGGGAACAGCGTCATATGTGCGCCGGAATGGATCGACAGCCCAATCACCTGGGCGTCCTCCTGCAGGGCGGCGTCGACGACCATCTCGGGCGTCTGTCGCAGGCCCGTGTAGATGACCTCGTAGCCCGCGTCGCGCAGCGCGCGAGCGACGACCTTGACGCCGCGGTCGTGGCCGTCGAGCCCGACCTTGGCGACCAGGATCCGCACCGGCCTGACTGCCGTTTCGGCTGGCATCAGATGACGGCCTTCTCGGTGTAGATGCCGAAGACCTCGATCAACGTGTTCATGATCTCGCCCTCGGTGGCGTACGCGCGTACAGATTCGAGAATGTAGGGCATGAGATTGTCCGTGCCCGCGGCTGCTTTCCGCAGGGCGGCCAGGGCCTTGGTGCACCTTGGCTGATCGCGGGTACGCCGAACCTCCTTGACCCGCGCCACCTGCTCGCCCTCGAGCTTGGGGTCGATCCGGAGGATCTCCATCGGCTCCTCGTCGTCAACAGTGAACTCGTTGACGCCGACCATGAGCCTCCGCTTCTGCTCAAGCTCTTGCTGGTACTGGAACGCGGAGTCGGCGATCTCCATCTGGAAAAAGCTCGCCTCGATGGCAGGAATCACGCCGCCCAGATCCTCGATCCGCTTGAAGTAGACCTCGGCCTGGCGCTCCATCTCGTCGGTGAGCGCCTCGACGAAATAGCTGCCGCCGAGAGGGTCGATCGTGTTGGCGACACCCGTCTCGTACGCGAGCAGCTGCTGCGTGCGCAATGCCAGCCGCGCAGCCTTGTCGGTGGGCAGGGCAAGCACCTCATCCATGGCATTTGTGTGCAGCGACTGCGTGCCACCGAGCACCGCGGCGAGCGCCTCTACGGCGGTGCGTGCGATGTTCAGCTCCGGCTGCTGCGCGGTCAGCGAGACGCCCGCGGTCTGGGTGTGGAACCGCAGCTTCAAGGATCGCTCGTCCTGGGCGCCATATTTTTCGCGCATCCACCGAGCCCAGATGCGGCGCGCCGCCCTGAACTTTGCGATCTCCTCGAAGAAATCAATGTGTGCGTCGAAGAAGAAGGAAAGACGCGATGCGAAGTCGTCGATGCGCATCCCCCGCTCGATGCACGCATCGACGTAGGCCATGCCGTCGGCCAGCGTGAAAGCGAGCTCCTGTGCAGCGGTGGAACCGGCTTCGCGGATGTGATAACCCGAGATGGAGATGGTGTTCCACTTGGGCACCTCTTTGGCGCAGTACTCGATGGAGTCCACGACAAGGCGCATCGAAGGCTCGGGCGGAAAGATGAACTCTTTCTGGGCGATGAACTCTTTGAGGATGTCGTTCTGCAAAGTGCCGCCCAGGGTCGACGCGGGCACGCCCTGCTTCTCGGCCACCGCGATGTACATGCAGAGGAGGATCGCGGCCGGGGAGTTGATGGTCATCGAGGTCGTTATCTCGCCCAGCGGGATGCCGTCGAACAGCGCCTCCATGTCCGCAAGCGAGTCGATGGCGACACCGCAGTGGCCGATCTCCCCGCGGCTGGTCGGAGCGTCGGAGTCCTGGCCCATGAGAGTGGGCATGTCGAAGGCGACCGACAGGCCAGTCTGACCATTGGCAAGCAGGTACTTGTATCGCCGGTTGGTCTCTTCGGCGGTGGCGAAGCCAGAGAACTGGCGCATGGTCCACAACCGGCCTCGGTAGCCGCCGGTGTGGATGCCGCGGGTGTAAGGGAAGACCCCGGGCATCTCCTCCTCGCGCCTGGCGAGGTCGCCGGCGGTGTAGAGAGGCTTGAGCGCGATGCCGGAGATGGTGGAGGTCTCGATCCCGTCGTCGCGCTTAGGGCTGGACTCGAACTCTTCGTCCCAGACCTCTTTGGCGTCGCGGGCTCGGACTTTCAACTCGACATGCTGCCGGAGTGCCGGCCGAGAGATTTGGAGATCCAGGTGGCCCGAGCCGCAGGCATGGGTGGCCCGACTAGGAGCGCACTGAAGGTGCGGGACGCCGGCGGGACAGGCCCCATAACATCCGGATCGGGCCGCATGGGCTCCAAAGATCCGGTTGGCATCTCTGGCCGCATGTCCATCTCATTATGGCTAACGCCCGCGCGAGCGCTTCTGGCCTACGTCGCCGATCCGGGCGAGGATCTCCTCGGCCGCCCGGTAGGGAGAGCCATCCTTCAGCAGCCGGCCGGTCAGCTCGCTGTCCTCTCCAAGGGCCACCCTCGCCTGCCGGCGGGCAAGATCTGCCACAACCTCGACCGTCTCGTCCGTGAGCCGCTTCGCCAAAAGCTCTTGCGCGCGACCGCTCGAGTCGAGATAAGCCCGGTGTGACTCGATGGCCGCCCACAGCTCGTCGATTCCCTCCTGGCGAGCGGCCACAGTCGTGAGGATCGGCGGCTTCCACGGCTTCGAGGCGGCGCCAGTGGCGCGGGGCGCGTTCAGGCTGAGCATGGCGCGGAGCTCCATGGCGACCCGCTGGTAGCCGTCGAGGTCGGCCTTGTTGACCACGAAGACGTCGGCGATCTCGAGAATCCCCGCTTTGATCATCTGCACGCCGTCTCCGAGGTTAGGCGTCATGACCACGACCGTCGTATCGGCCACTGCCGCGACCTCGAGCTCCGATTGGCCGACCCCTACCGTCTCCAGAATCACCTGGTCGAAGCCGAAGGCCTCGAGCAGCCTGATCGCCTCACGCGTCGCCAGCGAGAGCCCGCCCAGATGACCCCGCGCACCCATGCTTCGGATGAACACCTTCGGGTCGAGCGCGTGGCGCTGCATCCTGATCCGGTCCCCGAGGATGGCTCCGCCCGTGAACGGAGAGTTCGGGTCGGTGGCGATCACTGCGACCGACTTGTCCTGCTTACGCAGGAGGGTGACGAGTGCGTCGACGAGCGTCGATTTCCCAGTCCCCGGCGCGCCGGTGAACCCGACCACCCCGGCCGGGCGCGCGCTTGCCTGCGGAGGCGTCTCCAAAGCACGAACTTCGGGGTCGCGCCGCTCGACGAGGCTGATGGCTCGGGCCAAAGCGCGAATGTCGCCGGCCCTAAACCGAGCTGCCAGGTCCCCGTCACTTTTTGCGGTCGCCACTTGCGACAACTTAGCAGTGAGTGGTGCTAGTGCGGCAGGGTTGGCCGGGGTCCCCCCGGCCATGACTTTGTCTTGTGCCACTCCCAAGCAAGGCTTGGAGGGACTAATTCAATAAATCCAATCCCGGGAAGGAGAGCAGCCGCGCGCGAAGCGCCCGGCGATGCATTCAGTAAGGCCCATCCTCAACGCCGCTTGCGCGGAGAGGGAACAGTCTGGTTCCCTCTCATAAGGCGGATCGAAGATCCGCCGTTACTGACCCAGGAAGCGGGCGGCGAAGTCGTGGCCCAGGACGACCACCAAGCCGAAAGTTTGCTGATGGCGGGCCGGCGCCGGTCTGGTCGGTGTGGCCTGGACGATGGTGGCGCCAAAGTAGGTCGCCAACCATTTCGCCGTCAGCGGAAACTGCCCGCCCGAGTAATCGAGAATCACCGTCTTCGCAGAGGGTGCATGGGGAATGGGATCGGTGAGCATCAGGCCGGTCGGGTCGAACATCCCAGTGACTCGGCTCTCGAGGCCGACAAAATTGTTGGACCCGTTTGCGATCTGGATCGGGGCTTTCTCCGCCAGCACGGTCGGGGCGATCAACAGGTACTTGAGGTAGCGATGAATCATCGAGTAGCTCTGGTCGAGAGGACAGAGTTGAGATACGTATGGGCCCATGCCGCAATCCGCGAAGTCGAGGAGATTTCCGGCAGTGCCCGGCTGCGGTGCCGTCAGCGCGACCCGGATGATTGAGCTGTCGGGAAGGTTCTTGCCCCAGTCGTAGATGGCTTTCATGTCCGACAGCGTCATGTCGGTCGTGATGTTCTTCTGAAGCGCGTTCAACAGCTGGGGCGCTTTCGAGAAACCGTTGACCGAAGTCGTCTTTTTCTTGATCGCCTGCATGATGTCCTGCTGCCTGCGTGCGCGACCGAAGTCCGATGACTGTGCCGCCTGGACCGCGTGACGGGACCTCGCGATCTCTAGCGCTTGCTCGCCGTTGAGATGTTGGCAGCCGGCCTTGAAGTGAATCGGGTGGTATCCGCCCGTGTAGTCGGGATACGAGGTGTCGTCGAGGTTGGTCGTGAGGCAGACGTCAACGCCGCCAAGCGCATTGACCATGTCGCGAAAGGCGATGAAGTCGACGGCGATATAGCGGTCGAAGGTGAGGCCGGTGACTGCGCTCACCTCATGTTCCGCGGCGTGACCGCCGCCGTCGTGGCCGGTGTACGGCTTGGCGACGCAACAGATGATGTCTGTGTACGGGACTTCGTAGGCCGCGTTGATCTTGTTGGCCCACGTTCTTGTTGGCGGATTCTGGAGGTTCATCCGCACCACCAGGTCTCGCGGGATCGATGCAAGCATCACCCGACCGCTGGCCGGATCGATCGACACGGCCATGATCGAGTCGGTGAGGTACGGCGCGTCGTTCTCATAGCCGCCCCTGCCCAGCAGAAGGATGTTGACACGCTGCCCGTGCTTGAGCTTGTAAGCGATGGTGCCCGCCGCCGGCTCGAGCGCTTGCACCACCTCGCCGATTGGATTCAGGTGCTGACCCGTGGTGGCGGCGATGAAATCGTCAAGCCGCTTGTAGGTGAGGGTCGCTCCCACGAGCACGACGATCAGCAGGGCGGCAACGATCATCGCCGGGACCGAGCGAGTCAGGCGGTAGGAGACGTTGTAGCGGGATCGCCTGGCCCTTGGCCTGGCCCTAAGCATGCGAACGGGGAGTTTAGCGTCCAGGCCCTATGAAACGAAGATGAGGCCCGGTCGGTTACGCACCCTGTGCCCGGGCCTCACACATCAGTAGCTGCTGACAGGGCTGATTTCAGGGAGTGTTGATCGTGTTTCCGGAATGCGCGGCGATCACGATCGAGAAAATCGCCCAGGCCGCGCTGGCGATGAAGCCGACGATGCCAAGGATCAGGCCGGCAAGGGCCAGGCCGCCACCACTCACGGTGCCTCCGCTCGCAGCGATCCGCTGGCGTGAGATGAATCCCATGATTGCGGCGGCAGGACCAAGGATGATGCCCAGGCACAGTGGCCAGAAACAGACCAGAGACAGGATGCCGGCGATAAGAGCGCCAATTGCAAGGCCATCGGTCCGCGGACCGGCAACGGCCGCTCCCGTGTAGCCAACCGGCGGCGGGGGCACATAGCCTCCGCCCGGGGGCGGCGGCGATGGCACGAACCCGCCCGGCGGGGGCGGCGGGGGCGTGAATCCTCCACCTGGCGGCGGCGGTGGTGGCGGCGGTGGAGGCGTGAACCCTCCACCTGAAGGCGGCGGCGGCAAATCGGACATCTAACTCCTCCTTACGCCGCCTGCGCGGCGCACTACCCCGTTTCGAAGCTGCGAATTATCCATGCCTGCATCGCCAGCGCGTAGGCCAGCGTCACGAAGACCCCGACGCCGCACACGACTTCTCCGATCGACCCGACGAAGCTGGCGGCGATCAGCATAAGGCCGGCGATCAAGGTGTGGTTCAGATTCGCGCGAGATCGGCGAACGACCGCACGAACATCGATTCCGGCGCCGATTCCCGCCCTGTCGGTGGCCAGAACGATGGCTGGAATCATGAAGTTCAGAGTCAGGCTCAACAATGTGATCACGCTGAACCCGATCAGGTTCAAGAGCACAGCGGCTGCAATCAAGCCGCTGTTCGCGGTCCCCTGGCCCTGCTTCACCGACAGCGCGACCGTGGGCACGAATATCAGCAAAGCGACGATCACGATCGCCAGCGTGTACATCAGCTCCACCGCAAAGAGCCGGAGGCCGCGTCCGATATAGCTCAGGTTGGCCGCCGCGAGCCGCTCTTCTCCTGCCCGCAGCCGGTCTAGCGACGCCAGCATCCAGCCGAGCCCGTTGATCAAACCGACGATAGGAATCAAGAGGGTTAGCGCGATGATCAGCAGCTTTGAGACCCAATCGGGATCGCGAAACGGCCAGCTGAAGGCCTCCGTGACCCGATCCAACCGGCTACCCCAACGCAGGTGTGACCGAGGCGGCCACCAGCAGCAGCACGAGCCATGCGAGGGTGACCACCGCCCCAATCGCGGTCGCTACAACCCCGAGCACCGACCCTGCCATGGCCAGGCCCCGGCCAGTCCATGGTTGATCCGCCTCATCGATCCGCGAGATCGCGGAGCGGCCGAGCAAATACGCCATTGGGCCAAACGCCAGGCCGGGGAGCCCCAACAGCAACCCGAAGACAATGCCGAAAATCGCAGCGATCAAGGACATGATGGCGCGCCCGTCGGTGGCGGAGCCCCGTCCAGCCGACGGTGGCGAATACGCGGGTGGCGGGTGATAGGGCGCCACAGTCGGAGGCTGTGGATATGCTGGCCTGTCCCGGACGGCCTGCTCGGGCGATTCCGGGCCTGCGCTCACCGCAGCAACGATCTCGCGATGACCACCCTCTGAATCTGATTCGTGCCCTCGTAAATTTGCGTGATTTTGGCGTCGCGCATCATTCGTTCAACGGGGTAGTCGCTGATGTAGCCGTAGCCGCCCAGCAGCTGCACGCAGTCGGTGGTCACCCTCATTGCCATATCTGATGCGAACAGCTTGGCCATCGCTGCAACCTTGGTCAGGTCCGGAGCCTTGGCGTCCACTTTCGTGGCCGCTCGATAAACGAGATGCCTGGCCGCTTCGATCTGAGTCGCGATGTCGGCGAGCATGAATTGGATGCCCTGGAAGCTCGCGATAGCTTGACCGAACTGTTTTCTTTCCTTGACGTAGTTCAGCGCGTAGTCGAACGCCCCCTCCGCGATTCCGAGCGCCTGCGCCCCGATGCCCGGCCGCGATCGGTCAAGCACCGCCAGCGCGAGCTTGAAACCCGTTCCCTCATCGCCGAGCCGGTTGGCAACCGGAACCTTGACGTCCTCGAAAACCAGCTGCGCCGTCGGAAAGCCGCGAGTGCCGAGTTTGTGCTCGAGCTTGTCCGACTTCCAGGGGCTGGTCTCGCGTTCCAGCACGAAGGCGGAGATTCCGCGATGCTCCGTTTCCGGCTCGGTCTGGGCGAAAACGACAAGCGTTCCCGCGATGCTGCCTCCACTGATGAACTGCTTGGTGCCGTTCAGCACGTACTCGTTGCCATGGCGAACGGCGCGCGTCTTCATCGCTGCCGCGTCGGAGCCGCTGCCCGTCTCCGACAAGGCGTAGGCGGCGACCCTCTCTCGAGAGGCCAGCGGCGGGCACAGCCGCTTCTTCTGCTCCTCCGTGCCCGCGACCAGGATGGGATACGCGCCGAGCGCCTGAACGGCGAGGATCAGGGATGACGTCGTGCACGCCTTGGCGATTTCCTCTATGCCCATGCAGACAGTTACGCTCGAGCCTGAGATCCCGCCGTACTGCTCAGGGAAGGGGATGCCGAGGATGCCGTTCTCCGCGAACAGCTTCTCGATGTCCTTCGGGTATTCAGACTTCTCGTCGATTTCCGCAGCCCGGGGGGCAACCCTGTCTTGAACGAGCTCACGAATCGTGTCCCTGATCGCGATCTGCTCTTCCGAGAACTCGAAATCCACGGGGTGAGCTTAGCTGAGCAACTCGCGGGCGATTACGATGCGCTGGACTTGGTTTGAGCCCTCGTAGATCTGCAGGGCTTTCGCGTCGCGGACGTGTCGCTCGAATGGGCTGCCCCCGGCAGTGCCTTCCTCGCCCGCCAGCTGCACTCCGTCCAGGGTGAGGTCCATTGCCGTGTCGGTGCAGTGGAGCTTGGCCATCGACGCCTCGCGGGTAAAAGGTCTCCCGCCGCTGCACAACCACGCCGCGTGGTAGGCGAGCAAGCGAGCCGACTCCAACCGTGTCGCCATATCGGCGAGCTTGAACTCATCACCCTGCTCCGGCTCCCGACCGCGAAGCACTGAGCGCGACTCATCGACAGCCGCCTGTGCGATTCCTAAGGCTTGGCCCGAGATGCCGATCCGGCCGGAGTCGAGCGCCCGCATCGCGACAGTGAAGCCCTGCCCTTCTGCGGCAAGGCGGTTGGCGGCCGGCACCACAACGTCCTCGAGCACGAGCTCACCCGTCGGCGAGCCACGAAGTCCCATTTTTTTGAAAAGCTGGCCCACACGAACGCCTGGAGTATCCGCCGGCACGACAAAAGCGCTGATTCCGGCTGCGCGCTGATCCTCTGTTCCGGTGCGAGCAAACACGATGTACAGGCCGGCACGTCCAATCGTGGTGATGAACACCTTGGTCCCGTTGAGGACGTATCGTTCACCGTCGCGGCGGGCGCTCGCCTTAAGTGAAGCCGCATCCGAACCAGATGCCGGCTCGGTCAGCGCGAAGGCGCCGAGGAGCTCGCCCGAGGCGAGTGGAGGCAGCCATCGCCTCTTCTGCTCCTCCGTTCCGAACAGCAGAATCGGCTCGCTGCCGACGCTCGTGTGAACGTCGACGATGACTGACGTCGAAGCGCAGGCTTGGGCGAGCTCCTCGATGCAAACGGCGAAGGCGATCGCGTCAAGCCCGGCGCCACCGTACTCGCGAGGAATCAGCACTCCCAGGAGCCCTGCAGCCTTGGCCGCTTCGATGGCCTCGTCCGGGAATCGATGGTCGCGGTCGACCTCTTCGGCATGCGGCCGCACCGCCCCCTGCGCGAGTTCGCGGACGGCATCTCGGAAGCTCGCGTGCTGGGGCGCCAGATCCAGGTCCATTGACGGCAAACTAGAATAGGCAAACGGTGATGGAAGCAGGACCCAGATATCTGGAAGGCACCACGGTTGGGAGCGGGCGCGACATCATAGGGGTGCGGCGTGACCGAATCGCAGACATCATCAGCACCGGTCGCGAGATCATCTCGAGGGCGAAGGCTGAGAAGCTGCTGCCGGAAACGATCACCGGCGCCACCGCCGCGCTGCTGGTCACCATCGCAGGCTACGGCGAGCCCCTGTCAGAAGGGCAATGGCGCGAGCTGGCCGGGGTCGTCGGCGGGATCATGCGTGACAGCACGTATGCGGACTTGGCCCGCCTTCGAACGTTGATCACGCAGGAGCAGTTCTTCAACGTGGCACGAAATCAGGGGTACGGCCGTTTCATCCGGCGACTCGATGACGGTCGCTGGGTGTGCGAGCTCGCCCCCAAGCTGGAAGACCTCCCTGACGAATAATCCCCTGGTCACAGCCCTGCGATCGCGGCCGCTGCGCCTGCTGGTCGGGGCTCTGTTCACACTCGTGATTCTCAGCCCGGCGGGAGTGGTGTTCGCCGTCGTCTGGACGACCCCCTACCTCGGCCCATCGGCGCCGGCCGAACAATCGGCCTCGACGGGACCGGTTCGAACTCTGCCTGCGCCTGACGTCCAGGCCGGCACCCTGCCGGCGACTCCGCTCAACGTGTACGCGAACATCACCTCCGGCGTCGTGCCATGCCCGCTGTGCAAAATCCCTCCGCGCGTCTACGTGCCCAACAGCGGGGCCGGCACTGTCGATGTGATCGATCCGTTGACCTTCAAGGTCATCGATCACTTCAGGGTGGGATCGATTCCACACCATATCGCCCCGGCATGGGACATGAGCGCTCTATACGTCGACAACGAGGGCTCCAGCACATTGACGAAGATCGACATCCACACCGGCAAGCCGGCGGGCACGATCTCGATTCCGTATCCGTACAACCTCTACTTCACGCCCGACGGGACCAAGGCGATCGACGTCGTCGAGCGGCTGCAGCGCATTGAGTTTCGCGATCCGCAGCATGGCTGGAAGCTGCTTGGCTCGGTAGCGATTCCCTGGGCCGGAGCCGACCACCTCGACTTCAGCGCCGACGGCAGCTACCTGATGATCTCTACCGAGTACACCGGGATGCTCGCCAAGGTCGACGTCATCCACATGAAGCTCGTGGGCTACGTGCATGTTGGCGGCTTGCCCATCGACGTGAAGCTTTCGCCCGACGGCACCGTCTTCTACGTCAGCAACCAGGGCCGTATGGGTGTGTCGGTCGTCGACCCCATCGCTATGAAAGAGATCCAGTTCATCCCAACCGGAAAGGGCGCTCACGGCTTTCAGGTTTCCCGCGACGCCAAGGACCTGTACGTGTCGAACCGGCTGGAAGGCTCGTTCTCGGTGATCGACTTCGCGACCAGAAAGGTCGTCGCCAAGTGGTTCATCCCAGGCGGCGGCAGCCCTGACATGCTGCAGCTCAACCCCGCCGGGACGCAGCTATGGGCGTCAGGCCGCTACAACGCCACCGTGTATGTGATGAGCACGGTCACGGGAAAGCTGCTCGCGAAGATCCCGGTCGGCGTGGAAGACCACGGCCTGACCTACTTCCCGAACGTAGGCCTGCACAGCCTGGGCCACAACGGCGTTTATCGCTAGCCGCGGACCCAGCTCACCCCTTCACCTGACCGGCCAACTCGACCATTCGGGCACGAATGGTCATATCGCGGGCGATGGATAGTGCCAAAAGGGCACAAATGGTCGGGTTGTTGTCAGCAGCCCAGGAGGCGTGCGATCAGCATGCGCTGCACCTCTGAGGTGCCCTCGCCGATCTCGTTGACCTTCACGTCTCGGTAGTACCGAGCCACGGGGTAGTCCTCCATGAAGCCGTACCCGCCGTGGATCTGTACGGCCTGGTCCGCGGCTCGCTTGGATGTCTCCGAGGCGTACAGCTTGCACATCGCGGCCAGCATCCTGGCCTCGTCGGTGGTCTCGCCATCCGTTTTCATGTAGGTCGCCGCGGCGCGGTACACCATCGTGCGGGCGATCTCGGTCTCCATCGCCATGTCGGCGAGCTTGAACTGAATCGCCTGATGCTTGGAGATTGGAACGCCAAAAGACTTGCGCTCTTTGGCATACGAAAGCGACGCGTCGAGGCAAGCCTGGGCCAGACCAACGGACAGGGCGGCGATGGCGATGCGACCTCCCAGCAGCGTGTGAAGGAACTGTCGGTAGCCTCCACCACGCGCGCCGAGAAGGTTCTCCTCGGGAACGGCGCAGTCTTCGAAGCTAAGAGGGTGCGTGTCCGACGAGTGCCATCCGAGCTTGCGATACGACTCCAGAATGTGGTATCCCGGCGTGCCGGTCGGGACCATGATGGCGCTGATTTCGGGCCGGCCACCGTTGGCCTTGGCAGTGACTGCGGTGACTGTCACGCCCGCGGATATGTCAGTCCCTGGGTTGGTGATGAACTGCTTTGCGCCGTTGACGACCCACTTTCCGTCACGAAGCTCGGCGCGCGTCTTCGTCGCTCCGGCGTCTGAGCCCGCCTCCGGTTCGGTCAGGCCGAACGACCACATCGTGCGGCCCGCAAATAGATCCGGAAGCCACTTCTCCTTCTGCTCTTGGCTGCCGAAATCGTGGATCGGCGCCGCGCCCAGGCAAACGGCCGCTTCGAGAGTGATGCCGACTCCGGTGTCGGCACGCGAAATCTCCTCGATCGCCAGGCACAGCGAGAGGAAGTCGCCGCCGGCGCCGCCGAACTCCTCGGAGAATGGAAGGCCGAACAGGCCAAGCTCGCCCATCTGGCGGACGATGTCGTAGCCGAACTTGTGGTGGCGGTCGAGCTCCTCCGCCGCCGGCGCCACAACCTCGCGGGCGAAATCACGACAAACGTCGCGAATCGCCTGCTGCTCAGAGGTCAGTTGAAAATCCACCCGACCAATCGTTACACGGTCGGGCCTGGATGCGCAGCCACGACCTCAGTTACCGAAGACGAAAACCTTGAGCGCCCAGCTGATCGCCACCAGGGAAACGATCCAGATGGTGACGAGGCGCCATTGCCTTGAGGTGAGGTTGAGCGACCAGCTGCGTCCCGTCGCCATCCCGGCCGACAGGCCGACGACTCCGACCACGCTGCCGGCAAACAGCGCCGGGCCTAACGGATACAAACGCACTGCGTCGCTCACATCCCCCTGCCACATATAGGCGAACGCGCGGGTGCCGCCGCAAAAGGGACACGGGTGGCCCGTCAGATAGAAGAAGGGGCAGGGCGGCAAGACCCAGTGGCCGACGTGCAGCGCCCAATAGACGCGGGTGTACGCAAGCCACAGCAGCAGGCCGCCGATCATGGAGATGTCGCGAATGCGGTCGCCTGGTCCAGGCTTGCTTATCGAGATCGGTATCGCCAGGCGCTCGAAGCGGCTAACCACCGCGTGAGCCTATCGCAGCAGGCCGACGATATCGTCGGTGGTCTCGGCGACGGCGACTCCGGCCTTCTGGAAAGCCTCCACCTTGCTCTTGGCGGTGCCGCTGTTGCCCGAAACGATCGCGCCGGCGTGGCCCATCCGCTTGCCCTCGGGCGCGGTGCGACCGGAGATGAAAGCGACAGTTTTGAGCCTCGATCCGCCAGCCAGCAGCTCGGCAGCCCGCTCCTCGTCGCTGCCCCCGATCTCACCGATCACCACGAGGTGCGTGGTTGCGGGGTCCGTCTCGAAGAGCTCGACCACGTCCTTGAACGTCAACCCAAGGACCGGGTCCCCGCCGATGCCAACGATCGTCGACTGACCCATACCGGCAGCAGTGAGCGCAGATGCCACCTCGTACGTCAACGTGCCGCTTCGCGAAACCAATCCGACAGGGCCGGCGCTGGTGATGCGCTGCGGGATGATGCCGATCTTGCCCACGCCCGGCGTGATGAGTCCGGGGCAGTTGGCGCCGATCAGCCTGGCTGACGGATGGCCGCGAAGGAAATCCTTGACCTTGATCATCTCCTGGATCGGGATGCCTTCGGTGATGCACACGATCAAGTTGATACCGCTCGCGGCCGCCTCCATGATTGCGTCGGCGGCAAACGGGGGAGGCACGAAAATGCCTGATGCATTCGCGCCCGTGGCCTTGACCGCATCGGCCACCGTGTTGAACACGGGCAGTCCGAGATGTGTGGTCCCCCCCTTGCCCGGGCTCGTACCGCCGACCACTTTGGTGCCCATCTCGAGCATCTGGCCCGCGTGGAAGGTGCCCTCCCTTCCCGTGATGCCCTGCACTATGACCCGCGTCGAGGCGTCAAGTAGGATGCTCATCGCGGCGCCGCCGCCTTCGTCAGCTCGACGATTTTCTGCGCGGCCTCCCAGGCGCTCGCGCCCGGCTCGATTCCGTTCTGCTTGAGGATCGCCCGACCCTCCTCCTCATTGGTGCCGCTCATCCGCACCACGAGCGGGAGCTTCATGTTGAGGTTGTCGCGCGCCGTGACGAGACCCTTGGCGACCTCGTCGCCGCGCGTGATGCCTCCGAAAACATTCATCAGGACGCCCCTGACGCGCGGGTTCATGAGGATGACCGCCAGCGCGTTTTCGACCACCTCGGCTTTGGCGCCGCCGCCGATATCGCAGAAGTTCGCCGCCTTTCCGCCGGCCCTGGCGACGAGGTCAAGGGTGTTCATACAGAGACCCGCGCCATTTCCGATGATGCCGATGTCGCCATCGAGCGACACATAGGTCAAGCCGCGCTTCTTGGCTTCGACCTCGTAGGGGTCGCCTTCCAGGACGGACCCGTATCGCTCTTCGAGGCCCTTCTGCCGCCACGCCGCATTCTCATCGGTCTCGAGCTTGGCGTCGCCGGCAATGATCTCGCCCTTCTTGGTGACGACGAGCGGGTTGATCTCGGCAGTCACCGCATCCAGCTCAGGAATCGCTCGATACAGCTTCCTGACCAGGGCGGTCAGAGGCCGCGCAAGCTCGCCGAGGCCGGCATCGAAAGCGAGCTGGTTCAACTCGAAGTCGAGAGGTCCTCTCCACGGATTTGGATGCAGTCGGGCGATCGACTCGGGCGCATCCTCGGCGACCTGCTCGATCTCCATCCCACCCTTGGCGGAGAGCATCAGGATGTTGTTGCGGGCGTCGCGATCGACCGTGAAGCCGAGGTAGATCTCGCGCTCGATGTCCAGCGCCGTCTCGCAGTAGACGAGTGGCACTTTGAAGCCCTTGATGTCCATGCCGATGATCTGCGCTGCTGCCTTGCGCGCCTCATCCGGCGTTTTAACGAGCTTGATTCCGCCGGCTTTGCCGCGGCCACCGACCGGCACCTGCGCCTTGATCGCCACCGGCCCAAGCTCTTCGCAGGCCTGCGCCGCCTCGTCAGGTGTCCGCGCGACCCTGCCGGGCGGAATCGGGATGCCCAGCGAGGCAAGCACCTCTTTGGCCTGGTACTCGAGGAGCTTCACTTCCCGGCACCGGAAGCAGCGGTCAAGGCATAGGCGGGATGAGCCCGCTGTTGGCGCCGGATATTGCACCTATTCCCACCACCACGACCACAATCACAACGATGGCCCAGCCCACCAAAGCAATAGGCCAAGGCGCCGAACCCCCATCTGGGGGCGGGAGGTTGAAGGGTTGAATAAACGGCTGCGGATGGCCTGAAAACGACTGCCAGGAGGTGCCTGTCCAGTAATAGAGCGCCCATCATCGGAAGTCCAACGATCCTGCGCATTCTTGAGGGGCACTTCTGAAGTCTAGGTGGTCACAGCGGGATGTTGCCGTGCCACCTGGGGCTGCGGCGTCGCTCCTTGCGGAGGGCCATCTTCAGTGCGCGGATGAGCTCGCCGCGCGTCCGGCCCGGCTCGATCACATCATCGATGTAGCCGCGCTCCGCGGCGATGTACGGATTGGCGTAGGTCTCCGTGTAATCGGTGACGAGCTCTCGCCGTCGAGCGACAGGGTCGGTGGCGCCGGCCAGCTCCCGGTGAAACACGATATTCACTGCTCCTTCCGGTCCCATCACGGCGATCTCGGCCGTCGGCCACGCAACGTTGAAATCCGCGCGAATGTGCTTGGAGCACATGACGCAGTAAGCGCCGCCATATGCCTTGCGCGTGATCACGGTGAGCTTCGGCACCGTCGCCTCGCTGTACGCGTACAGGAGCTTGGCGCCATGCCTGATGATGCCGCCGTACTCCTGCGCCGTGCCGGGCAGAAAACCAGGCACGTCGACAAACGTGACCAGCGGGATGTTGAAGGCGTCACAGAAGCGGACGAAGCGCGCCGCTTTCACCGACGCGTTGATGTCAAGCGCGCCCGCCATGACCTTGGGCTGGTTGGCGACGATCCCGACCGAGTTGCCGTCCAGGTGGGCAAAGCCCACGACCATGTTCATGGCGAAGTACGGCTGCACCTCGAAGAACTCGCCGTGGTCGACGACCATGCCGATAACGTCCTTGATGTCGTACGGCTCTTTCGGGTTATCAGGGATCACGGTGGCGAGGCCGGGTGCGACACGCTCCGGGTCGTCGGTGGCGGGTGCCGTCGGCGCCTGCTCGTCGCAGTTCTGCGGGATGTACTTGAACATCCGGCGCACCTGGGCGAAGCATTCCTCCTCAGTCTCAGCGAGGAAGTGCGCAACCCCTGACTTGACGTTGTGGACCTCCGCTCCGCCGAGCGAATCGAAGGTGACCTCCTCCCCGGTCGTTACTCGAATCACCTCAGGCCCGGTGATGAACATGTAGCCGACGCCGTGAACCATGAACGTGAAGTCGGTCATCGCGGGCGAGTACACGGCTCCTCCGGTGCACGGACCGAGGATCAAGCTCAGCTGCGGGATGACCCCGCTCGATTCGACATTGCGCCAGAAGATCTCGGCATAGCCCGCGAGCGACACGACGCCTTCCTGAATGCGGGCGCCGCCCGAGTCGTTGATGCCAATGATCGGGATGCGGTTGCGCATCGCGAGGTCCATCACCTTGATGACCTTCTCTGCAAAGACTTCGCCAAGCGAACCGCCGAAGACCGAAGCGTCATGGCTGAAGAGCATCACGTCGCGACCGTCGATCTTTCCCATGCCGGTCACCACCCCATCTCCGGGCACTCGCTTTGCATCCATGCCACGGCCTTCGGCGCGATGCGTGGCGAAGATGTCGAGCTCCTCGAACGAGTTGCGGTCGACCAGCCGGGCAATTCGCTCGCGCGCCGTCAGCTTGCCCTTCGCGTGCTGCCGGTTGAATGCCTCGGCATCACCATGCCCGGCCTCGTATTTGCGCTGCCGGAGCTGGTTGAGCGGGTCGATCTTCCGGGCTTTGGGTTCGGTCACCTGCCGCCTGCCTTCTCCTCGAACATCCAGCGGTGCCCCTCGACATCCTCGACGCGATAGTGGCGCCCGTCAGGTGTGTTCTCCGGCTCGGACAGGATCACCGCGCCGGCGGCGCGCGCACGCTCGCAATGACCTACGACGTCGTCGACCTGGACCAGCACGCCGTCGATGATGTATGGCACCCGCGACCACTTGCTGGCCGCCTCGCATGTTTCGCGGTGGTGCTTCGGGCCCTGATAGTCAGGCGTCGGCGTGGCCAGCATGATGCGTCCTTCCCCTGCCTCGAGCTCGCCATGCGTGAGCCGTCCGTCCGCCGCCAGGCGCCGGTCGGCCTCGACGAATCCGAACGCCTCAATCAACCAGTCCATGGCCGCGCTCCCGTTCTCATAAGCGATCATCGGAACCACAGAGCTCATAGCCTCGCCCCCCCTTTGCTAGGTGACCTGAGACGGCTGGTACTCGCCAAACACGCCTCGCAGAACGTTGCAGCATTCCCCGATGGTGATGTAGTCGGCCAGCGCCGCCTTGAGTGGGGGCAACAGGTTCTCCCGCCCGCGCGCTGCCTTCTCGATGGCCGCCTGGTGGCGCGCCAGCGTCCCCACTGGCCGGCGAGCCCGCAAGCGCTCGAGTGCCTTCGCCTGCGCAGCTTGATGCCGCGGGCTGATTTTCATGATCTCGACCGCGTCCGATTCCGAGGTTTCGAAACGGTTGACGCCGACCACCACGCGCTCGCCCGATTCGATCCTCTTCTGCGATCGATAGGCGCTCTCGGCGATACGCCGCTGGGTCCATCCCGATTCGATGCAGGCCACTGCGCCTCCGCCCTCGTCCATCTCGGCCATGATCGCCAGCGCCTCCTCCTCCACCTTGTCGGTGAGGCTCTCCACGTAGTAGGAGCCGCCGAGCGGATCCGCCACGAGCGGCACGGCGGTCTCGTAACCGATGACCTGCTGTGTTCTCAGTGCCACCTCGGCCGCACCCTGCGATGGCAAGCCAAGTGCCTCGTCGAATGCGTTGGTGTGCAGCGACTGCGTGCCTCCGAGCACCGCGCTCATCGCCTCGAGAGCAGTGCGGACCACGTTGTTCAGGGGCTGCTGCGCGGTCAGTGTGACCCCGCCCGTCTGGGTATGGAAGCGCAGGGCCTGCGACCGGTGATCCTGCGCGCTGAACCTGTCTCGCATGATGCGCGCCCAAATCCGCCGTGCGGCCCGAAACTTCGCGACCTCCTCGAAGAAATCCATGTGCGCCGCGAAGAAGAACGACACACGCGGCGCAAAGTCGTCGATCGCGAGGCCTGCCGCCTGCGCCGCGTCGACGTACGCGATTGCGTGCCCGAGCGTCAGGGCGATCTCCTCCGCCGCCGTCGAGCCGGCCTCCCGCATGTGGTAGCCCGAGATGGAAATCGTGTTCCAGCTGGGTAGGTGCGCGTGGCAGTAGGCGAACAAGTCGGTCACCAGCCGCATCGATGGCTTGGGCGGAAAGATGTACGTCCCGCGGGCCGCGTATTCCTTGAGAATGTCGTTTTGCACCGTCCCGGTGATCTTCTCGGGCGGGCAGTCTTGCTTCTCCGCGACAAGCTGATAAAGGAGGAGCAGCATCGTGGCGGTGGCGTTGATCGTCATCGAGGTCGAGACCTTGTCCAGCGGAATCCCCTCGAGCAGGGTTTCCATGTCCTCGAGAGAGTCGATAGCGACCCCGACCTTCCCCACCTCGCCATTGGCCATTGGGTCATCTGAGTCGTAGCCGATCTGCGTCGGCAGGTCGAACGCGACGGAAAGCCCAGTCTGGCCCTGCTTCAGCAGGAACTTGTAGCGCTTGTTGGACTCGACGGCGGTGCCGAATCCCGCGTACTGGCGCATGGTCCACAGGCGCCCGCGATACATGTCGTTGTGGATCCCGCGTGTGAACGGGAACGTTCCTGGCAGCGCCTCCTCGGCTTTGCGGTCTTCTGCCGAATAAACGGGCTTCAGCGGCAGGCCACTGTCGTTAACGACTTCGGTCATATCTCCACGAACTCAGTCAGCACGCCGCCCAGGCTCTTCGGGTGCACGAACGCGATGAGAGAGCCGTGCATGCCCATCCGCGGTTCAGCGTCGATGAGCTCGCAGCCGGCGGCACGCGCATCGGCCAGCGCCCCTGCGATGTCGGTGACGCCGTAAGCCACGTGGTGCAGCCCAGGTCCGCGCTTCGCAAGGAACTTGCCGACTGGCGAATCGGGTCGGGTTGCGCCCATCAGCTCGACCTCCCCGTCGCCCGTGCTCAAGAACGCCGCCTCGAGGCCCTCTTTCTCGTTGACCTGGCGGTGAACGAGCCGAGCGCCAAGCGCGGATCGATACAGGCCGATTGATTCATCGAGGTCGGCGACCGCAACTCCGACGTGGTGAATCCGAGTCAGCACGTCACTGGACTGAGAAGATGCGTGTCACCGCGTTGAGCGTCATCACGTTAGGGAGCAGGCCGTCGATCTTGAGCTTGCCGCTCAGCAGCTTTGCCGCAACGCCGCGACCAACGTCGTCGTAATAGATGGGCAAACCAAAGAGTCCTATCTTCAAGTTGCTCAGGCTCATCACTGTCTCCGCATCGGTTCGGATGGTCAGGGTTCGGTTCGGCACCAGGCCGTTGTGCACCGTCAGCCAGCCTCCTCTTCCCTTGAAGTCGAGGGTGACGCCCTCGTCAATGTCATTCACCCAGATCCCAACCCGCGCTACCAGCGTCGAGAAATCTTTCCGCTTCTCGAGGCGGCTCTCGACGTTGGCCTCGATCAGACCTCCCAGCATCGACGCGAAGGCGCTCGGCTCGTCATCCGCGTAGTCGACAAGCCCCTCTTTTTTGGGCTCCGACCTCACCGCGTCGCTTCGTCGGGCCATTCGACTGGGATCCGCGTCGTGCACTCGGTCATCTCCTGTGACGCCTTCGTGTACCTCACGATAGTCGGCAGGTCGCCCTTCAGCTTGAGCTTGCCCTGCAGCATGCCTTTGGTCGCATCGAGCTCCTTGGTGGCGACTTGTTTCCATCGGGAGTAGGGCGCCGTGATCACGAAGTCGCATTTCTGCGCATCCGCGGCCGAGCCGACTTTGATGTCGCGGGCCTCGCCGTCGAAGAGATCCATCACAATCCCCCGCGCCTCGGCGAAATGCTTGTCTGGCTCAGCCTCGACAACAAGGCCGACAGTCCATTTCCACCCCTTGCCGGCGGCCTTGTATGCGGAGGATTTGTTGACCTCGTCCTTGAATGCGTCAGCCCACTGCGCCGAAAAAGCTTCGACCGTCATGTTCTCCTCCTACTTGCAACCGGAACCGCTGTCGAGAAGGTTACTCCGGCCCTATGCGCTCTCCAACTGCCACCACTCCCGGGCGCAGGACGCGACAGTAGATTCCCATGCACGTCTCGCTGGATAGGGCGAGGACCCGAAGCAGTGCCGGGGTCGTTACGGTGGTGTCTGGGTCGTGCGTGATCACCACGCACCGCTCGCAACGCTTGACCACTTCGAGCTCCGCCTCTCCCGCACGGAGACGGCGGCCGACCCAGCGCACCTCCTCGTCCGGCTCAAAACCCTCGATGTAAAAGTTGGCCCGGAAGCGCCGGTGATCGACCGCGAAGCCGGCCGCAAGACTGAAAGCCGCGACCGTCGAGAGATTGACGATGAGCACCGGCGAGTCGTCGAAGTTGGCGCCGGCACGGTCCCTTACGGATAGGGGCCGCCCGCTGTCACGTGCGATGCCAGATACGAGCTCCGCGTTCAGGCTCCGCACCTCGCCACCTTCCGTGACGACCTCCACGTCACCCCCGTTCATGCGAGCGCTGTAGGTCATGAGCTGTTTGTCCTCGGTCGCCGTGAACAGCTTCCCAGCGCGATTCGCGGTGCCATCGACCAGCGCCCAGCGACGATCCGCCTCGAGCCCGGTTTCGGCGAGGGCGGCGGAGTCCAGCCGCTCGCCCGCCATGGACTTGACGGGATATCGCCAGATTTCGGCCACTGTTCCAACCACGCCAAAAGACTACCGGCCCAATGCGCCCGACCGGAACTAATATGCAGCCGGCAATGGGTGAGCCTTTCTACGAGCCCTTGTCTGCACGAGACGCCTGGTTTCTTTATGCCGAGCGGCCGTCGACTCCGCTCGACCTCGGCACCGTGTACGTCTTTGAAGGCGGTTCGCGAGTGCCCGGCGGGCGCGGCGCCCTCGGTATCGAGGAAACCATCAGGGAGCGCATCCACCTGGTCCCGCGCTACCGCCAGCGCATCCTCCGGGCCCCGATGAACCTCGCGCACCCGGTGTGGGTCGACGACCCCAACTTCGACCTCGGCGCTCACGTGCGGCGTGAGGTGCTCCCGCCTCCCGGAGATGGCGCTGCGCTGCGCAAGCTGGTGATGCGAATCCTCTCGCGCCCCCTCGATATGCGCCGGCCTCTGTGGGAGGTCACCATAATCACCGGTCTCCGAAACGACCGCGTCGTCATCGTGAACCGCGCGCATCACGCGATGGTCGACGGAGTCTCGTCTGTCGACATCATCACGTTGCTGCTCGATACCTCAGAGGAGATCTACAAACCGGACCCACCAGAGTCGGAATGGAAGCCACGCACGGCACCCACCCGCTGGCAGCTCGTACGCCCTGTTTTGTGGAACGTGGGCGCACGGCGGAAAGACGAGAGGAGCCTGGTGCCGGCCGTTTGGAACACAACTCGCGTGCCATGGAAAAGCGTCTTCACGCTGAGCGGCAAGATGGTCAGCCCCCGTCCGGAGCTCTTCTTCAACCGGCGAATTGGGACGCAACGAAGCGGACGCGGCCTCAAGGTGCCGCTGTCCGCATTCAAGGCGCTCAAGGAACAATTCGGCTGCACGGTCAACGACGCCGTCCTTGCCGTGGTGTCCGACGGCCTGTACCGATGGTTCAAGGCGCGCGGCGAGCGCGTGCCTGAGAAGGTGCGGGTGTTCTGCCCGGTCAGCGTCAGGGGCGATACTCCAGGGCGGATCGGAAACCAGGTCAGCGGGATGGTGCTCGAGCTCCCGACCGGTGACCTCACGATCGAGCAGAGGTTGCGAAAGATCAAGGTCACCACCGGCGACCTCAAGCGAACCCGCCAGGCGGTCGCCGCCGACAAGCTCGCGGGTCTTGCGGACTGGGCCCCGCCGACGCTTCTCGTCCTGGCCGGCCGCCTGATGTCCAATCCGCAAGGCGGCGCCAACATCAACGTCACCAATGTGCCGGGTCCGCAATTTCCGCTTTACTCAGGCGGAGCCCAGCTGCTCGAGGTATGGCCGTTCGCTCCGCTCTATCCCTCAATGGGGTTGGGCATCGCGATCGTCTCGTATAACGGCGAGGCTTACTTCGGCCTGACCGCCGATCCGGGCATCGTCCCCGATGTCGAGCAGTTCACCGGGATGCTCCGGGAAGCGGCCGACGAATGCGCGGCCCTGGCTGCAGGAAAGCCCTAACCAAGAACGTCAACACCGTCCCGCGACGGCTGCCCAAGAGAACCGGCGTGGCAGGGTTG
>DATCPU010000356.1:0-10251 GCA_036569925.1 Candidatus Dormiibacterota bacterium | reverse complement strand
GCATCGCAGCCGGAGCCGTGATCGCGCTCGGCGCCGTCGGTTTCTCGTTGCAGTTTGGCATCAGCAACATTCTCAACATCACCTATGGGTCCCTGATGACCCTCGCCGCCTACATCGGTCTGTTTCTGATCGATCGTGGCGTCAATCCCTGGGCCACGCTTGCGATCGCCGGCGTCGTCGTCGGCCTGGTGTCGGTCGCGTTTCAACGCTGGCTGCTGGCTCCGCTGGCCAGGAAGGGCACCAGGCCGTTTGCGATCGTCATCGTCACCGTCTCGGCGGGGGTCATCCTTCAGTACGTCATCCTCGCGGTGGCCGGGCCGGAAACCCAGAGCTACGGCGAGCAGGGCGGGCAGACTTTCCACCTGTTGGGCATGACCCTGGGGGCGAGCCAGGTCGCGATCGTCGCGCTCACGGTTGTGCTGATGCTTGCGCTGCATCTCCTTCTCACGCAGACAACCCTGGGGCGGGCGATGCGGGCGACCTCTTCGAACCGGATCCTTGCCCAGAGCTGCGGCATCAATACGGATCGGATGAGCGACATCGCGTGGTTGCTCTCGGGGTGGCTGTGTGGGGCAACGGGGGTTGCGCTTGCGATCACGACCGCCGGCTTCGATTTCAGCATCGGGCAGGTTTTTCTCATCCCGATGATCGCCGCGGCGGTATTGGGAGGTGTTGGCCAGCCCTATGGAGCGATGGTGGGCGGACTTGTAGTCGGGCTCGCGAGCGAGCTCGCGGCGGCATATACCAATCCCGCATACCGCGAGGTCGTGGCTTTTGGAATTCTCATCGCCATCCTGCTGATCCGCCCCAGGGGCTTGTTCGGCGCCGCGTGGGCGACCAGAAGGTTGATGGCGTGACAGCTCGGCGGGGAGGAGCCTAGCCATCGGCGCCTGGGAGTTCTACCTCGTCGTCCTTCTTATATATCTGGGCACCGACCTTCTCGCGGCGTGGGGCCTGAATCTGGAGTTCGGGGTCGCCGGGGTTGCCAATCTCGCATTCATCGTCACCATCGCCGCAGGCGCTTATGCCTATGCCGTCTTCACCATCGGGTCACCGACCTCCAACGGCGGCTTCCAGCAATACGTCGGAGGCTTCAGCTTTTCGTTTCCAATCGCCCTCGCCGCGGGGATCCTGGCGGGTGCCGTTGTGGGCGTCCTGATTGCGATCACAGGCCTGAAGCGGCTGCGTCAGGACTACCAGGCGATGGCAATGCTCGTCGTTTCGCTCATGGCTGCCACCGTGGTTAGCGCCGATACGCCGTTCCTGAACGGAAACGCAGGCCTGGTGATCTTCCCCTCTTTCGCTCCTTTTTCGGACCAAGACCCCGAGGTCCAGCGCTGGGCGTTTGTGGGCATCGTGTTCATCGCCTGCGCGGGTGCGTACTTCCTCTTGCGAAGGTTTACCGCCGGGCCTTTCGGCCGAACCCTCAGGGCGATGCGCGATGACGACCTCGCGGCACAGGCCATAGGCAAGGACGTCGTCCGCCTACGCCTCGCAGTCCAGGCCGTTGGCGGCGCCTTCGGCGGCCTAAGCGGCGCACTCCTCGTCGCTTTCATCGGCGGCTGGTCTCCGAGCGCGTGGGCGTATATCGAAACCCTCGCCCTGTTGACGGCGGTAATCGTTGGCGGCATGGGCAATGACAGGGGTGTCACCGTCGGCATGTTCTTGATCGGCATCCTCATCCTTCAAGGTGTCCAGTTCTTGAACGACGTCCCGGCTCTGAGGGCGCTCGAGTCGTACGCCAACCGCACGGGACTGATTCACGACTTCGGCTGGATCGTGCTCGGCACCCTCACAATCGTGTTCATCTGGCTTCGCCCGCAGGGGATCTTCCCGGAGCGGCGTCCCCGTTACGGTGGCCAGGCCAGTTGACCGTGGCGATCAGCCCGATCCTCGAGGTCAAAAAGCTCTCGAAAAATTACGGCGGGGTGCAAGCGGTGGACGCAGTGTCGTTCTCCGTGGAGCGGGCCTCCATCACCGGATTGATCGGTCCCAACGGCGCAGGCAAGTCGACCGCATTGAATGTGATCGGCGGCCTTCTACCCCCGGCGGGGGGCAGCGTCGTGTTCGACGGCGTCGATGTGACCGGCCAACCGATGCACCGTCTGGCTCGTCGCGGCCTGGTCCGGACATTTCAGCTCGCGAGGGTGTTCGGCAACCTCACCACGATCGAGAACCTGCTGGTCGCAGCGCCGGAACATCGCGGCGACAATCCCCTGGGAATCCTCGCGGGGAAGCGGTACTGGGGGCGGCAAGAAAGGCAATTGGTCGACCAGGCGCGCGGGTTGCTCGCATCGTTTGGCATGACGGGCAAGGAGGACGAGTACGCCCGGAACTTGAGCGGCGGGCAGAAGCGCGCGGTCGAGACGATGCGCGCCCTGATGATGAAACCCAAGCTCCTGCTCCTGGACGAGCCGATGGCCGGGCTCAGTCCAAGCCTCTCGAGGCAGCTCGAAGACATGTTCCTCGAGCTGAGCCGCGGCGGCCTTTCCCTCTTGCTCGTGGAGCATGGGTTGGACACCGTGGAGCGCATCTGCGGCAAGGTGGTCGTGATGGCGCAGGGCAAAGTCCTATCGGAGGGCCGCATGGCAGAGCTCCGCACCCGCCGGGAGGTTCAGGACGCCTATGTCATCGGCTGAGCCGGCCGGATCGGAGGGGGCTGCGGTCGCTTTGGCGATCCGCGGCGTCACCGCCGGCTACAGCGAGATTCCAATCGTCAGTGACGTCGACATGGAGGTCCGTCACGGCCAGGTCGTGGCGGTCGTGGGCCCCAACGGTGCGGGCAAAAGCACGCTTCTGAAAGCGATCCTTGGCATTGCGCGGCTGCTCGGTGGCCGCATCCAGCTCGACGGCAAAGACGTGACGGGCCTCCCGTTGCCCCAGCTCGCGAGGCAGGGGATCGGTTATGTGCCGCAGGTCGAGGATGTGTTCGAGGGCCTGCGAGTGCGGGAGAACCTGGACATGGGCGGCTATTTGGTAGGCGCGCGCGAGCGCAAGGCCAGGATGGAAACAGTGCTTGAAGTCTTTCCGCAGCTTCGCTCGAAGCTCAATCGTTACGTGGAGACGCTGAGCGGAGGCGAGCGCAAGATGACCGCCATTGCCCGCGTCCTGATGCTCGATCCGAAGGTGCTTCTTCTCGATGAGCCGACGGCTGGACTATCACCCGAGCTGTCGCGCGTAGTACTTGAAGAACAGATACGAGCCCTCGGCCGGCATGGCACGGCTGTGCTGCTCGTGGAGCAGAAGGCAGTGGCCGCCCTTGGCATCGCCAACTGGGCCTACATGATGGTGCGGGGGAGGGTCGTCATGTCCGCTCGCGCGGTTGAGGTCCTGGACAATCCCGAGATGAGGGAGATCTTCCTGGGCGCCAAAGGGCCCGAGCTGGAAGCAAACGCCGGAGGCGTTTCCTAGCCCGAAACTGTCGGTGACTTCAGCGCCAGCTTCAGCAGGCGCGCCGCGTTTCCGTAGAGGATCTTCGCCCGCTCCGACTCGTCCATCGGCATCGTCTTGATCGTATGGAGCTCATCGAGCGGCCAGCGCTCTCCGTTGTCCGGCCCAAACGGAAAGTCAGTGCCGAACAGGATGTGATCCGCGCCGAAGAAGTTGAGCGCCACCCGGACAGCCTCCGGCGAGCCGTTGCTGATGCAGTCGTTGTAGAAGCGGCGGAAGTGGTCCAGGGCTTGGCCGGTCAGAGCCGGACCGCTCTCGCCCAGGCCCAGCTTCGCGTACTCCTCCGAGCTGGTCTCGGCAAACGCGGCGATTCGTGCGGCGAAATAAGGAATCATTCCGCCCATGTGATGCGTGACGAATTTGATGCTTGGAAAGCGCTCGAATACACCGCCATAGACCAACCTCGCCATGGCGAGAGAGGTGTCGAAGGGCCAAGCGAGAACGCGATCGAGCACGTCCTTTCGGATCCACGGGTAGTAGTTCGCGTGCTGAGGATGGATCCAGATCGGAAAGTCCAGGGCCGCCGCTCGCTCGTACAGCGGCCACATCGACTCGTCATCGAGGGGTTTGCCTTCGATGTTGGAGAAGATGAGCACGCCCTTCAGGCCCAGCTCTCCGTGCAGCCGCTCGAACTCGTCCATCATCACCGCGTCGACCACTGGCAGCACGCCAACTCCGACGAATCGATCGGGGCGTTTGGCCGCGAACTCCGCGATCGAATCGTTCGCCACGCGGGATAGCCGGTGGATGTCGGAGCGGTCCATGCCCAGCCAGACAGGCGGCCGGGCCAGGATGAGCACCTGCACGTCGAAACCGTGCTCGTCCATGTAGGCGAGGCGGGCAGCGTGCTCGAAGTTGTGCGGGCTCTGCGCGCGAAGCGCGGCGAGCTCGCGGCTCGGCTTTACCTCGGCCAGGGCATCGATCAATGGCAGCGGGAAGACGTGCGCATAGGCGTCGATGACCATTTCGGCTCGATAATACCTGCGAAGGTAGTGAGTAGGACCCAAGGCTTCATCGGACAGTCGATGAGGCGTCGCGAGGATCCGCCCCTGATCCAGGGCAAGGGCCGCTACGCCGGTGACAATCACCTTCCCGGCGCCGCTCACATGGCGGTGCGTCGTGCCGGTGTGCCGCGTGGCGATGGCCTCGAGGTCGACGTTTCAGCGGCCCTCAAGATGCCGGGCGTCATTGGCGCTTGGATTGCAGGTGAGCTCGGGCTGGCCGACGAGTACATGCCGGATCCGAATCCTCAGCAGCCCCTCGCGGTCCGCCGGCCGGTGCTGGCCCGGCAGGAGGTGCGCTTCGAGGGCGATGCCGTGGCGGTCGTCCTGGCTGAGTCTGAGTACCAGGCTCACGATGCGATCGATGCGATCGACGTCCAGCTCAATCCCCTCTCGGAGGCGACAAGCGCCCTTCCCGGGCAGAGTTTCCGCATCGGGGATGCGGAGCGATCGTTTAAGGAAGCGCCCGTCAAGGTGAGTCAGCACCTCACGATGGCTCGCGTCTGCGGCGCCGCGATGGAACCCAGGGCCGCGTTCGCCGACTGGAGGGCGGCTGAGAACAAGCTTTACATCCGCGCCAGCGTCGGCGGGGTGCATGTGCTGCGCGACACCTTGACCAGATGCCTGGGCCTCGAGCGTGGCCAGGTCGTCGCGCTGGCGGAGGACGTCGGCGGCAGCTTCGGGGCAAAAAACCACCCCTATCCCGAATACATCTTGGCGGCAGCGATCAGCCGCCTCGTTCGACGTCCCGTTCGCTGGGTGGCGGACCGATCTGAGGACGGTCACACCACCGGCCAGGCCCATGGTGCGGACCTCGACCTGGAGATCGCATCTGATCGCGAGGGGCGGCTCCTCGCCTTTCGCGGCAAGATTTTGTGGACCGTGGGCGCATATCTCGGCCGCGGCGCGTTCCAGGACGGCAGCATGGCCGCGCACGCGATGTCCGCCTACCGGATGCCTGCTTTCGAGGTCGAGGTAGCGCCACGCCAATCGGACACCCCGCCAGCTGCGTTCATCCGTGGCGGCGGGCGTCCGGTCGGCAACTTTGCGGTCGAGCGGATGATGGACCGGCTCGCCCGTCGCCTCGGCCTCGACCCCATCGAGTTGCGCCGTCGCAATCTCATCGCCCCGGCGGAGATGCCTTACGAGACGGGACTCAACTCGATCGTGTACGACGGAGGGGACTATCCACGCCTCCTGGAGCTTGCGGTCGATCGAATCGGCGCGCAATCAATACGCGAGCGCCAGCTGGCCGGCGAACCGGTGGGGGTAGGTGTCGCCATGTGCGTCGAATCCACAGGGATTGGGATGCCTGAGCCTTCACGCGTGGCTGTTTTCCCGGATGGCTCTGTCCGGGTTTTCGTCGGCAGCACTCCTCAGGGCCAGGGGCACCAGACCTTCATCGCGCAGGTGGCCGCCGACCGACTGGGCTGGCCGATCGACCGAGTGGAGGTGCGAGCGGGCGACAGCCGCGACGTCCCTTTCTCGTTTGTCACGGCAGGGAGTCGCAGCGCGCTCGAGGTCGGCAACTCGGTGGCGCTTTCCGCGGCTGCAGCGCGTCGTGTGCTTCTTGACCGCGCGTCGCAAAAGCTCGAAGCGTCAGTAGAGGATCTCGTGCTCGACGTCAGCGGCGTCGAGGTTCGTGGCGTCCCGGATCGCCGCGTCACGCTGACCGATCTCGTGGACAACGGGCTCGAGGCGGCAGAGGTCTGGGACTCGAAGGGCAAAGGCGCGTGGGCCTCGAGCTGCCACGCGGCGGTGGTGAAGGTGGACGCAGACACCGGGGGCGTCGACATCGAGCGCTACGTGATTGCCCACGACTCCGGACGTCCGATCAATCCGATGATGCTGGACGGCCAGCTTCATGTCGGTTATGCGCACGGTCTCGGCTACGCGCTCTTCGAGGAGGCGCTGTATTCGCCAGATGGAAACTTCCAGTCGCCGAGCTTTCTCGATTACACCATCGTCAGCGCGCCGGAGCTCCGTGTCGAGCCCGAGCTGATCCACACCGAGACCGCCACGAATCACAATCCCGAGGGCTTTCGCGGAGCCGGCGAGGCTGGGACGATTGCAGTGCCGGCCGCGATCGCCAATGCGACCGAGGATGCGCTCTACGCGATGAGCTTTGAGGTGGCCGTGGACTCGGTTCCCATCACGCCGATGAAGCTGTGGACCCTGATACACCAGCCGGGCGCGCGCAGGGCGCAGGTTAACGAAAGCGCTCGGCGAGCGCCTTCTTCGACACCTTCCCGAACGTAGAGAGCGGAAAGTCTTCCATCAGCTCCAGGCGTTCGGGCAGCTTGAACTTGGCCATGCCCGCATCAAGAAGGAACCTGGTCAGCGCTTCGAGCGTCAGGGTCTGGCCCTGTCGCGGGATCACACACGCGCACATCCGCTCGCCCAGCACGGGATCGGGGTAGGGGACGCAGGCGACGTTGCGGACCGATGGGTGCGTGAGGATCACGCTCTCCACCTCTTCTGCGCTGATCTTCTCGCCACCGCGGTTGACCAGGTCTTTGATCCGCCCCTCAACGAGGTATGAGCCTGAGGGGTGGCGCCGCATCAGGTCGCCCGAGCGGTAGAAACCGTCCGCAGTGAACTGGCGCGCGTTGTAATCGGGCACCCGGTAATAACCGCGCAATGTGTAGGGACCGCGCACAGTGAGCTCGCCGACCTCGCCATCGGCAACTTCGCGGCCCTCCTCGTCTGTGAGCCGCACCTCGTCATCGGCGCTGACCGGCCGGCCGACGGTCTCCAGTCGTACGTCCTCGGGGTCATCGCGCCGCACGAAGAATAAGGTGCCCTCGCTCATGCCGAAATTCTCTTGAACGAATGCGTTAGGAAAGGCTTCGGCCATCCGTCTGCGAACCTCGGGCTGCAAACGCTGGCCCCCTGACTGCAGCAGTTGGACCGAGCTCAGGTCGTGGGTACCAGACTCCGGGTCGGCCAGCCAGCGGATGTAGAGGGCTGGAACGCCGCCGACATGCGTGACCCCGTGCTTCTCGATGAGCTCGAACACGTCGGGCGCCTTCGTGCTCGTCCCGACGATGACGCGAGCGCCCGCCATCAGGAAGCCCTGCACCCCGGGACAAGCAAGCGGCATGTTGTGAGCGAGCGGCAGCACGCACAGCTGGCGGCTGTCGGCTGTGATGTCCTGGACCGCTGCCGCGGCTCGCGAGTTGTACAGGTAGTCGTTGTGCGTTCGCGGTATCAGCTTTGGGATGCCGGTCGTTCCGCCTGACAGGAGCAAGACGCATGGATCAGTCGGATCCACGTCGATGGGAGGTGGGGGAGCGGCCGGCTTGATGGCCTTCAACTCGTCGAGCATGAAGGTGTCGCGCAGCCCCGGGTTGGCGCCACGGATCTCTTCCGCCAGCTCCGGGTCGCTGCCGAAGTACGCAACCGCGTCGGCCAGCTTGACGAAATGGTCGATCTCAAGCCGCCGATGAGGTGCCAGGGCCAGGATCGGGACGACGCCGATCTTCTGGAGCGCGAAGTAAAGGAAGAGGAACTCCGGGCCGTTGGGCAGGTGAACGACCACCCGATCCAGCGGGCGCAGGCCGCGCCCATATAGGAAGCCTGCCAGCGACGACGATCTCTGTCCGAGCTCCGCATAGGTGACGGTCTTATCACCGCTTTGCAGCGCGACTCTGTTGTGATGCCTCGCGAACAGCTCACTGAAGACCGCATCTAGCGTCTCGTCGCGCCAGTAGCCCAATCGCCGGTAGCGCTCGGCAAACTCAGCTGGATACGGAACGACGCCGTCCAGACCCATCAGGTGGTGGCCGAAAAGCCGCCATCGATGACGACGATCTCGCCGTTCACCATCGGATTGCTGGCGATCAGGCTGACGATGGTGATGGCCACCTCGTCTGGCGTCACGCAACGCTTCAGTGGTGTCAGGCTCGCCCGCCTCTCCATCAAGCGCTCGTAGTTGTCGCCCAGCGCGTTCTCCATCCACTCTCCAGACATCCACCCGGGAGCCACGGCGTTCACCCGGATCTTCGGACCGAGCGCCCCCGCCAGGGTTCGAGTCAGATTCCCAACCGCCGCTTTGCTGGCGGCATAGGGAAACGGCTGTGGGCCGGGCCGAAGCCCGGCGATGCTGCAGAGGTTCACCACCGCTCCTGAGCCGGACTGGCTGAGCATGGGCACGCATGCGCGAGTGACCTGATACATGCCACGCACGTTGACCGCGAACACGCGATCCCAATCGGCCATGTCGAGTCCTTCGATGTCCGAAGGCGGCGTCGGCACTGTCGTGCCGGCGTTGTTCACCAGAGCGTCCAGCCGACCAAGGTCGACCTCGATGCGGCCCACCATCGCCACGACCTGAGATTCATCGGCGACGTCGGCCTGGACCACCAACGATCTAACGCCGAGCGCCGAGACCTCCTCCGCTACGGCCTGAGCCGCTTCGCGGCTGCGGCTGTAATTAACAGCCACGTCGTAACCATGCCGCGCCAGCTCGATAGCGGTGCTGCGGCCGATGCCACGAGTGGCGCCGGTCACGAGGGCGGCTCGGCGACCTGCGGGCGCGCTCATCGCACCGCGCGGGTCGATTCCGCCGAGGGTTCACGCATGAATCCGAGGACGCGCTCCGCATTTCCGTGGAAAACATCCTCCATGACTTCGTCTGCGTAGCCGAGCTCGTCCCATTCGCGCAAGACGCGTTCGTAGGCGAGGCTCGGATAGTCGCTTCCGAACATCACCTTGTCGCGGAGTCGACCCCTGATGTCCTTCTTCAAGCTTTCGGGAAAGTACTTCGGAGCCCAGCCCGACAGCTCCCAGTAAACATTGCCCTTATGCAGGGCGACGGCCGTCATCTCTTCGATCCAGGGCCATCCGGGGTGCGCAGCGATGACGGTCAGATTTGGAAAGTTGGCGGCAAGGTCGTCGAGGGCAAGTGGATGCGCGTGCCGCAGCCTCGAGCCCAACCCCCCTGGGAGCCCCGCGCCCATGCCGGTGGTGCCCACATCGATCATCACCGGCACTTTCAGTCCCTCGATGAGCTCGAACAGCGGGCGCAGCCGCTCGTCGTCGACGGCAAACCGGCCCATGATCGGATGAAAGTGGAAGCCAAGTAGGTGCAGGTCCTCGATTGCATGCCTTGCGTCTTCGAGTGCGGCTGCGCCTTTTAACGGGTCCACCGCCGCCCAGGCCTGAAGGACCGTGCCCGGGTGCCGATCGCGAAACCCGGCCACATAATCGTTGCTGCAAGGGGGAGCACCAGTGACGGACTCAATGTCGAAGCCGACGAGCACCGCCTCAACCCCCGCGTCCTCAAACTCCTTGATCACCTGGTCTTCGGTTTTGGCGACCCATTCACGCTTCCAGTAAGCGCCGAGCGCTTCAGCGAATGGCCCGTACGAATCGATCCACGGCTGCGTTCCGGGGTAGCAATGCAGGTCGATCTTGCGCATCTGGCCCTTGTTCAGGCTGGAATCAGGACTCGGACGCTGCAATCGTCCCGGGTTCTGCTTCGCCTGCGGGCTCGCCTTCGGACAGGTTGGTCAGCTCCAGCAGTCCCGGACCGTACAGGTTCTCGAGCTCACTTGGGAGATCCGTGTACATGCGTTGCACGAAGAGATCGTGGCGGATGTAGGACTTCACCAGGCTCGCGGCCAACGGGAAATCTCCGAACATGACCTCCCAGTCGCGTCCGTCGCGAGCCAGTGCCCACATGGCCCACCTTGAGTCAACCACCAGCGCGAGGTGACGCGCCTTGCGAGAGGCGTAGACCGTGCCCTCTGTGCTCGCGTGCCGCATCACCTGACCGCGTGGCGGCTGGAACGGCAGG
>DATCPU010000355.1:0-4283 GCA_036569925.1 Candidatus Dormiibacterota bacterium | reverse complement strand
GGGTTGGGCGGACACCAATGGTCCGGTCCATCGTGAGGGGAATGCATGCCGGGGAAACTCCCGTGCCGTGCAAGTACAGAGAGTTGGCTGCGGACTCGACGACAGGCACTCCTGCGGACCCCCACAAGAGCGCGCCAAGAGCGAGTGCAATCGCTCCGGCCACCACCCACCCGATCGGGCGATGGGCCTGAGGCAGGGGAGCCGGTCTCGCGCTCATCCGGGCGGTTGAACTGCCCGCCGGTGATCGTCGACCCCCCTCGCCGACTGCAGCTCGGTGGCCCAGCAGCCAGCGCCGAAGCAGGTTGAGCCGGCGGAGGTGATGGACCTCGTCGGTGATGCGTCCGGTCTTCGGCGTTCGGAACCAGGGGCCCTCTTCCTTGCTGATCAAGCCTTTGAAGGCCGCCCATCCCTGGAACGGAACCAGAGCGAACGAAAGGACAACTGCGCCCAGCACCCCTTGCAGGTCACGCACGGGGGCCTCCTCAAGCAGGAGGCCACCAAGGTTCATCAACGGCAACGCGAGGATGTTGGAGAACAGCAGGGCCCAGCCGAGGGTCGCCGTCCAGCCCGGCACGTGAGTGTGGAAGAACACCTCCGACAACAGCCAGGCCAGGCTGCCGACCACGAACAGCGCGGCCTGCAAGTAGTAGGTGGTGTCAAAGAGGAACTCCACCTTTTCCAGGAAGCTGACGAAGGGCGACAGGAGGATTGGGAAGAAGTACCTACGGACGTTGTAGGTGTGCCCTTCCGCCCAACGCATTCGCTGACGGGCCAGCCGGGAGAAGGTGCTGACGCACTCGGCGGGCGTCTCGGCCCAGGGCGTATAGGCAACCTTGTAGCCGCGCGCATACAGCTTTAGGGTCAGCTCCCAGTCTTCGGTGATGCTGGTTCCCCACCCAACTTCTCGCAGGAGATCCGCTCTGATCATGTAGGCGGTCCCCGCCACCATCTTCAAGGAGCCCACCGCGTCTTGGAATGGCCGCTCCACCATGTAGCTGCCGGCGTACTCAGCCCTTACCGCCTCAGTGAGCCAGCTCTCCGACTTGTTGAGCACGTGCCACTGATAGCTCTGCACGGCGGCGACGTTGTCGCGCCGCTTGTACACGTGCGGCGTGTGACCGTTCTCATCACCGTCCCCGTTGCCATTGGTGATCCTGCCGGCGCCGTTTTCGTAATAGAAGTGCGGGAGGAAACGGTCGAGCGCATCCGGGAACGGCACCGAGTCTGCATCGAAGATCACGACGTACTCCGCGCGCGGATCCATCACCTTCAGGGCCTCACGCAGGGCGCCGCCCTTGTAACCGGCGCGGCTGTTGCGATGAAGAATCTTGAATCGCGGCGTGTTCACCCAGCGTTCGAGAATCTGTTTGGAGTCGTCGGTCGAATCGTCGACGACGATCACCTCGTACTCCGGATACTCGAGCTGCGACAGAGCGACCAGCAGCCGTTCGATCACCCTTCTTTCGTTGTAGGCCGCGACATGGACAGACACAAATGGGTGATAGCCCAGGTCGATGTGGTAGCCGTTCTTCAGGCCTGCCCGATGCTTGCCGTTGCCATTCCCGTGGCCGTTTCCGTTCCCGTTTCCATTGCCGCCGTTGCGTCCGAAGGCGATCGTCGCGAGGAGCACGATCACGGTGCTCAGGTAGTACTTGACTGCGTAGGCAAAGAAAACTGCTCCGAGGAACAGGCCGGTGAATGCGAATCCGTACCCGAGCCAATCGGCTCCACTCACCATCTTCGACTGGGCGACCAGGTCGGCAAAACCCCTGACCAGCGCGATGATCGGAGTGATGGCGACGACCACAGCCGCCACCAGGATTCCGTCGAGCAGAGCAGTCCACAGAAGCTGTCCGCGATCCTCTCGCTTGCGTAGCCAAAGGACCTGCGAGCCGAGCAGGGTCAGCCCCGCCAGGGCCAGCAGAGTGGCCACGGCGTAGCGCGCCAATGGCTCGAAGAGGTCGAGAACGATCACCGCCACCGCTGCAGCCAGCAGGACAAACGCGCCCCCAAGACCCAAGGACGCCCTGCGCATTGATTCCTCGCCGTTATGCGCCGGCATCATTCGCTCCAGTGCCCGCGGAATGGCCGTTCTGGTTGCCATTCACGCGCAGAGCGCCCGCCGACAGCTCGGCCGCCACGAAGCGGCGGTGGCCTCCGGGAGTAATGGTCGCGAGGTTCACTGTGCCGCGCCGCACCTGTCGTCTGAGCTTGTCGACGCTCAGGCCCAGCGTGCGCGCAGCCGCCCCGGTACCGACCAGCTCGCAACTATTCGGCGCCAGCTCGCGGATGCGCGCCTCTGAGAAGCGGCGGTGGCCTCCCGGGGTCACCTCGTCGGCGACGAGGCGGCCCTCGCGACACGCCCTGATCACCGTGTGCTGGCTGACGCCGAGAAGGCGGCCTACGTCCCTGCTGCCGATGAGCTTGGTGCCGCTGACAAAACTCGGCGCTGCTGCAAGTGCGTACTCCTCGACATCCTGTAAGCGAAAGCGGTGGTGTCCGCCGGGCGTGGTTTCGGCAGGCGTGAGCGATCGCCGCGCCACCGCGCGAAGAACAGTCGCCTGGCTGACTCCCAGGCGCTCGGCCGCCTCCCTCGAACTGATCAATCTGTGCAAGACGTGTGCTGGACTAACGCAGCATTATGACGATGGGGTCACGCGTTGAGGGACCCCTTGGCATTCCCCTAGGGAAATCGTCGTTATGTCGTTGAAAATGCGTCGGAATCAGCTATATTGCTCACGGATTCCGCGCCTAAACTCCTTCAAGAAGGCGACCCAGCCGTCCAGGAGACCCTTGGAACCATGGCGGTCCGGCGACCCAATCAAATAAGAACTCACCCCCCGCAGCCAAGCTCGGTGCCGGTGTCGAGAAATCGCCCGGCCCGAGCCTTTTTAACGGGTTATCCCCCTCCCTTCGCCAAAGGCGGCCGCCCACTCCTCGACACCCAGCAGCCATGGACGGAGAGAATCGGTGCGCACAGATTCGAGGCAACCGTTCAAGGGCCGCCCTGCAGCAGCCGCCAGGTCGGCAGTCGTGATGGGCTGGACCTCGCCCTCCACGCCGGATGCCGCCAGGGCCGCGCGGGCGAACTCATCCCAGGCGCAGCAGCCGGCGGCGACCACGTGTACGACTCCGTTGAGCTCGCCCGCCGCCAGATCGATGGCCGCCCGGGCCAGGTCTCCGGCGTAGGTGGGGTTCACCCGCTGGTCCGACACCACGCGGACCTGCTGCCCGCTCCTGGCCCTCTCGACGATGCGCTGTGGAAAGCTCCCTCCCTTTATGGCGGAGCCGCGGTCGCCGAAGACCGCAGCGGTGCGAACGACCAGCGCCTCCGGCAGGGCAGTCAGCGTCGAGCGTTCGCCTTCGAGCTTCGAGCGCCCGTAGGCGCTCAGGGGTCGGGCCTCGTCCTCTTCTGTGTAAGGCCGGTCGAGGCGGCCGTCGAACACGAAATTAGTCGAGAAGTGCACGAGCCGTATTCGCCGGCGGCTGCAGGCGATCGCCACGTTCTCGGCCCCTGCCGCATTGATCGCATACGCGAGCTCAGGCTCGGTCTCTGCCCTGTCGACGGCGTTGTAGGCGGCGCAGTTGAACAGCACGTCGGGCCGGTAATGGGCGCACGCGGCCTCGATGCCCGCGCGGTCGGACACCGAAAGCTCCTGGCGCAAAAGGCCCGTCGCGCCAGGCAGCAGCGCCACCAGCTCCGAGCCCAGCTGTCCCCCTGCCCCCAGCACCAGCGCCCTCACGATTCCGCAAGGTATCAACAATCCAAACTCGCCAAACTCGCAACAACCGTTAAGTATTCGATTTACAGTTGCATACAGGTAATGCCTGAGACCGACCGTTGCAGCGGCGTTGCCCCGAGGGGTAGTGGTACTTAAAGTGCGCACCCCGCAGGCAGCGCCCACTGGTGAGCAGGAGCCTCGGCGTGTGCATGTCCTGATCGTTCAGGACCATCCCCTGCTCGCGTCGGCGCTCGCTCGCGTGCTCGAAGGCCAGCCCGACCTCGCCGTCTCAGGTGTCTCGGCCACCGGGGCTGAGGCAATGAAGTCGGCCGCGCTGAAGCGACCGGACGTGGTGCTCATGGACTTCCGCTTGCCTGATGTCACCGGGCCGGAGGCGGCTCGCATGATCCAGAGCGAGCATGCCGACGCGGCAATCGTGTTCCACAGCGCCGACGAGTCGGAAACGGCGCTGCTCGACGCTGTCGACGCCGGCGCCACCGCGTACCTGACCAAGGACGCGACAGCGGACCAGATCATCGAGGCGGTTCGCAGGGCTTCGAG
>DATCPU010000354.1:0-18880 GCA_036569925.1 Candidatus Dormiibacterota bacterium | reverse complement strand
GCCGACTGGCGCTCCGACTACAACGCCAACCATCCTCACTCGGCGCTTGGCATGATGTCTCCCGCCCGAATCGGCAACACGAACGGCTCAATCAACCCCGGACTCTCACTCGGGGTGGACCGATGAACGGGGTCCGGTCAGAAGAACTGCGCAGCCAGAGCGTGGCGAGTGGAACGCAGCACAGTCTGCTTGCCGTAGGACGGGTCGATCAATCGCGACAACGGCTCAAAGACACCGTTGCCCACTTCCGGCTCACTGCCCGGCTGGTGCATCCATTCCGTTTCGGCCTGCGAAATGGTGAAGGCGTTTAGCTCGGCGGCGACACTCGTTGGCATCTGAACTCCAACCTCGTCGCTTAGGTCAAGCCAGTTCATCAGGATCGCAGCGTTGGGAGCAATTGGCACTCGAATCTCCAGCGTCCCCGATGGACCAAGGCCCTGACGGCGAAACGGCTGGCTTGACGGAGCATTGAGGGGCCAGAGGACGACCGGATGGTCGGAATAGGCGAGCACCGGAGCGTCGAAGTGCAGAAGCTGCCAGCGCATCAAGCCCAGCACACTGGCGATTTTCCTCGCATAGGCAAGCATCGTGATGAACTGCTTAGTCGGATCGAGCTCGGCTGCAATTGCTTCTTGGCGGACCATGTCGACATCGCCACCGACCGAGGCAAGGGCCTGTGGCTGGAAGTCCTTAGCTGTCGCCGCTTCAAGCGGAGGTCGGACGATCTCCTCGCGCTGTGCAAAGAAGGCCGGACCTCGCATGATCTGAACCGCGAGGAGCTGTGCCACGATCCCCTTTCGTTCAGCCTCTAGTGGTTGCCCGGCGACCAGCTGACGAAGCGGGGCGGCGGCTTTATTCTCGATGCGGGACAACGAGTCCTCGGTGTCGTCGGTCTGGTCACCCTTCGGGCGAGTACGGCAGTAATAGGGGCCTCTCGTGGCGACGAGCTTCGTGGATTTGACCTCGCAGACCTCGGTGCCATCAACATGCACCGCGACCCGCCTTCCCTTGACCTCCCAGGCCTTCTGATACATACGCGGCACGATGTGGCCGTCCTCGACTTTCGGACTGTTGGAGCCATCAATCGTGAACACTGGCCGTTCGCCTCGCGCGATTTCTTGGTCGGTGTTCAGACAGCACTTCTTGTACTTGCGTTCGCTTCCGCAGTGACAGGGGGCGTTCCGGCCGGGGTCCATCTCTCCGAGATTAAGCAATAAGGCTGACTGTCCGGCACCACCGGCCGATTCAGCGCCCGCGGTAATGGAATGTCCCTGGCACGAGGGTTGCTGCTTTCACGCGGAAGCGGAAGTCAAGACCACGGTTCAGGCCTGGGTGAGGGAATATGTGTGCACCCTGCGCTCAGCGACCACGAAGCGCTTTGGTTGCAAGTGCGTCGGCTCCGGCATTCCATTTTCGCGGAACCCACGAAATCCTGATGTTGGGAAACTCCTGGAGCAGGGAGCACGCTTCCGTGTGCAGGGGTCTGATGTGCTCCTTGCGAACCTTCGCGCGGCCGTTTACCTGGTCGACCACGAGCTCCGAGTCAAGGAACACCCGGATGCGTTGGATTCCGCGACTGCGGGCGAGCTTGAGTCCTTCGATGAGAGCCCGATACTCCGCAACGGTGTTGATGGCGGGTCCGATCCGTTTGGAGATCTCAGCAACGAGGTGACCCTCGGGGTCACTGAGGACGACTCCGATCGCACCTTGAGCTGGAGTGTCGATGGTCCCGGTGCCGGAACCGTCTGCATTCAGTAGGTAGTTGCCCTTCGACGGCTCCGGATGGTCGCCTTCGTGGTTTTCGGGCACCGGCATGAAGCCAAGCTATCTCGATCGCAGAGCTTCTGCTCTTCGTCATGGCGAGATCGCATCCCTAGAGCGCGTGTCCCTGCGGCTCGAGCCACTCCTGCCTTGCGCGAAAAGCAAAAGCGGGGGAGAGGCCGTCGGCTCACCCGATCATCCCTCGCCCGATCTTCTAACGAAGGTCGCAGGTTCGAATCCTGCCCCCGCTATAGGACGAAGCCATTCAAAGGGCGCCCTGCCGACGGCGGTCCTAGCACGTGAGAGTTACGATCGCCCCACCATGCTGGAAGAGCGATCAATCCTGCAGCTTCCGATCGACGAGCTAGGCCTTGAGGTCCTGCGAGACTTCGATCGGACCGGCCAGTGGAACGACTACAACTACGTCAACGAAGCCCGAAATGCTCGGTACGGCAAGCCAGCCTTGGATGCGCTCTCGGAGGCAATTGGCTGGCTCCGGGCGCGTGGGTTGGTCACCCCTGATCTGAGTCAGAGCAGCGGCAACGCCGCCTTCGTAACGCGGTTTGGACGGAAGCTGCTCGATGAGGGACCGGGCCACCTGCACGCGACCGCTGGACTACAGGACGGCGTTCATCCCCTCATCGAGGGTGAGGCGCGTCCGCAGTTCATGCTGGAGAAGTACGAGCTGGGGGTTTTCGCAGCGATGAGGGCTGTTGAGATCAGGGTGCGGAAGCTCGGCGGGTTCGGCGAGGACGACTACGGCGTAGACCTAATGAACCGGGCGTTCGGACCGGGCGCGCGGCTGCGCGACGTGAAAGCGACCAAGGGGGAGCAGGACGGCATGCGAGCGTTATTCGTGGGTGCATACGCGGTGCTTCGCAACCCCGGCGGGCATCGAGAGGTCGATTACGACGATCCGGGGGAGGCGGCGGAGGCCGTGCACACGGCGAGCTTGCTCATGCGCATTCTCGATCGCGTCGAGGCAGCGCAGGCCGGAACTTAGCTTGGGCCTTGCATCGAAGCCCTCGTTTCCAAATGCGCGGCTGGGCCTGTCAAGATTTGGACATGACCAAGGCTGACCTTCATCAGATGGTCGACCGCCTGCCGGACCAGGCGGTCGATGGCGCGGCGATCCTTCTTCGCGAGGTGACGGATGGCCGGATCGATCCTGAGCAGGCGTGGTTTTGGACTCGCGAGTGGCAGACGAAAGAGCGCGAGGCCGACGAAGACATTGCCGCTGGACGCGGAACGACTTACGAGAGCGACGAGGCTTTTCTAGGAGCACTAGAAGAGGACATGAAGCCGCTCGATGCCGACTCGTAGAGTTCTCCCGTCGTTTCGGCGGGATTGGCAGGGCCTTACTCCCCAGCAGCAGCGGACGTTTCTAGTTGCGCTCAGGCAGTTCGTCTCCGACTTGAAGGCACCAGAGCAGGGCTTCCACCCTCGGCTCCGGGTCAAGCGGATGCAGGGGCATCCCGGCATCTGGGAGATGAGTTGGGCGCCCGATGGTCGCGCGACCTTTGAATACGGAGATGAAGTCCATCCGGGCGAGGCTCACATCATCTGGCGACGGGTCGGCACCCACGCCATTTTTCGCCGTCCCTAGGTCCCTGCCGGTCAGGTCGGATTCAGACCGCCCTGATCCAGCCGCATCGCGAACGACAGGCCAGATTCGGTGGCATAGTTTCGCGTGTAGATGGCGTCTCTAACCATGGGAATTGATCTTGCCGCGCAGCCGAAGGAGACGGCCGTTTGCTTGCTCGCCTGGGACGGAGGCGGTGGCCCTCGGCTTGTTTCGCTTCGCCGTGGAGAATCGGAAAGTGGGACGACGTTTCACGACAAGTGGCTCGCGACGACCGCAGCCGGAATACAAAATGAATACGAAGTGCCAATCACGAAGGTCGGAATTGACGATCCGTTCGGCTGGCCTGTCCCATTTCTAGATGCCATGGAGTCCTACCGGTCGGCCCCGGTCTGGCCTACGACGATCGACGAGTCACGAGATTTGTTCAGACTGCGCGAGACCGACCGTGTCGTTCACGCACGGACGGGCAGATGGCCACTTTCGGTCACCGCCGACCGGATCGCAATTCCGGCAATGCGCTGCGCCGTGCTTCTTAGCTATATCGCCCAGCATCATGGAGCTGATGCCGTTGCACGGGACGGAAGTGGACGATGCTGCGAGGTCTATCCGGACCCGGCACTGCGTTTTTGGACCGACGGGGTGCTGGGGCAGCGCGAGTCCTACAAGAAAGCGATCAACGCCCCCAGACGAATCGCGCTTCTGGAAGCAATGATTGAGAGGCTGCCGATCGATGATCCAGAAAACCATCTCGCGGCGATCGAGCGGGAGGATGACTACCTTGACGCTCTCGCCTGCGCTCTGGTCGCCCGGGCCGCTGAGGTGGGACAGACGCATTTGCCCGAGGGTGACCAGGCACGGCTTGCTCAGACGGAGGGCTGGATTCACCTGCCGTGTCGTCCAGTTCGCGAACTGGCGACGGACTAGTTCAGGCAGTCCGACGTTGATCGGTTGGTCGCGCTCGCGACACGGCATCCCATCGACCTAACTGCATCCAAGCGCTGGGCCCGGTGGCTGTTAACGCCTAACGGGGTCGGGCGGCTGACGAAAACACAGCTACCATTGGCGTCCGGCAACCGCAGTCAAGAAGCTCGACTTGCACGTTGGCGAGTTGGTCGAAGTTGCCAGTCGGCACCAGGAGTTTCACGGCGCCAACCGACATAAGACTTCCCACAAACTTCCCATATCGCGCACGGATTCAGGGGGTCATCAGGGGTCATCCGGGGACACTCAATCCGCTCTAGGGAGCCAAATGCCCTATAGGGGCGGGGGTTCGACTCCATTCAGCCGCATCGAATACTTCCGTATGACCAGGCTTGCCAAACCACGCTTCGTAGCCAGGTGCAGGGCGCGCCGGGGCGCACGATGGTCCTCAGCCGGGTGACGGTCGAACCAGGGGCCAAACTGGCCACCCACCACCACCTCGGCACCCAGATCGCGCGGGTCCAGGCGGGTGTCCTCACCTAGACGGTCAGGCGCGGCTCGGCTGTCGTGAGGAGCGGTGAATCGGACCAGAATCCGACTTTGGTGCGCAAGATCGCCGCCGGTCAGACCGCCGCAATCCGCGCCGGGCAGTGGATCGTCGAGCAGCCGTCCGACATTCACGAAGCGGCGAACCGGGGCCCGGACCCCGTCGTCCTCTACCTGGCGACTCTGCTGCAGCAAGGAGCGTCGCCCTCTACGCCGGTCGCGCTCCCGCCGGCGCCCTAGCAGGCGCCGGACTAGGAGGGTTCCGCCATCGCTTCGACGCGGCCTGCGTCGACCGCCGCCTTCAGTGCCTCGTAGTCGCATTCGCTCTGGTCGGCGTAGGCCTCGGCGAACTCGGCCATCGCCGAATCGAAGACGTCGCTCTTGCCGAGGTACGAGCCGATCGCGATCCGGTCGCCGCCGCGGGCATGGGCGTGGGCCAAGGTCATGCCGCAGATCTCAGCGTATGCGCTGAGGCCCTGGGCGTCCATCTCCTCGACCCGCACCGAGGCCTTCCAGTCCCATAGCTGGCGCACGTAGAAATCGCGCTGCTCGCCGTCAATTCCCTTTGCCCGGACCCAGCCGAGCATGACGTCGCTTGCCGTCTGCATCAGCCGCTGCCCGTGGACGACGCGCTCGCCCTGGAGGTCGAACTCGCTCGTCGCCGCATAGGGCTCGAGCACCGAGCGCTGCGCCTCCTTGATCTGCAGAAAGAGCGGGTCGCCCCGGTCACGGCCGAGCAGCAGGGCAATCCAGGCCCTGGTGCCGACGCTGCCCACGCCGACGACTTTGAAGGCGACGTCGATCAACCGATAGCCGTCGATCAGAGCGCGGCGCTCGACCGGAAGCGAGTCGCGGTAGGCGGAGAGGACGTTTCGCACGAGCCCTTCGACGTCCGCCCCTTCCGCCTCGTCGGCCAACTCCTCGATTGGCACGATCAGGGGCGGGTTGCTGACTATGCGCACCTTCCCGTCAACCTCCTCCGTCAGCTTCTCGAAAGCGCGACCACTGTCCTTGGCCTGCGCCTTGGCGACCCCTTTTTCGAAGCGACGGCGCTGCTTGCCACCGACCACCGAGACCCAGCGGGCGGCGATCGCATCCGCGTCGAGCTCCTGGTACCAGGATTCGAGGTTGCCCATCTGCGCCAGCCGACGCATGGTCTCGCGGTATTCCCGCGCCGCGGCCAGGACGATCCGGCGCCGCTGCGTGTCGTCACAGCCACGGTCGCGGCCGGCCAGCGAGAAGCTGGCGACGAGGCGCTTCAGGTCCCACTCCCACGGCCCCGGCAGGGTCTCGTCGAAGTCGTTGAGGTCGAAGACGAGCCGCCGCTCGGGCGACGCAAAGCCGCCGAAGTTGGAGAGGTGGGCGTCGCCGCAGAGCTGCGTCTCGAGGCCCGAGCGCGGAGTCGGCGCGAGATCGGCCGCCATCACCGCCGCGGCGCCCCGGTAGAAGGTGAAGGGTGAGACCAGCATGCGGCCGTAGCGCAGCGGCACCAGCTGACCGACGCGCGAGGTGGCCTGGTGCTCGAGAATCTCAACCGGGTCCGGCCGGCCAGCGGCCGGCTTCCACTCGCCGTGACTGGAGCGCGGTGCGGCCGAACGAGCGGCCTTGCCGGCGGCGGCGCGCTCGTCGGGCGATCCAGGGTGAGTTTGGATCGAATCGGACATCGATTCAGGCTACGGCAGGCTCGGTGAGAGGCGGATCGGGACCCGCCTGCAACTCGTCGAAGCGCTGCGTCGGCAGGCGCCGGGTGGTCCAGAACGTGGCGAGGACGAGGAAGGCCGCAAAGAGGAAGGCTGTCTTCAGCGCCTTCAGCTGGGCGTCTTCGTAGTTTTCGACCAGCGCGTCGACCGTCGCCGGATCGACGCCGGCCGCCGTGGCACCGGCCCTGACCTCTTCAGAGGCGACAAAGCTGCCGCCGGCACTCAGCTGCACCTGTACCTGGCTGCTGACGTCCTCGGAAACGCGCGAGTCGTCGGCGATGTTCGCGGTGAAGGCGGCGCTCAGCCCGGTGATCACGATCGCACCGAGCAGCGCCGTCCCCAGCGACGAGCCGAGCTGCTGCGCCGTGCTCTGCAGGCCGCCGGCCTCGCTGCGGTCGGCGTCGCCGACCGCCGACTGGACCACGTTGCCGAGCTGGGAGACGATCATGCCCATCCCGACGCCGAGCACTCCCATCGCGACGAGGAAGGGTGCGTTGTCGAGTTCGGGCTCGATCGTCGCCAGCAGCATCACGGTGGCCGCGAGCACGATCAGCAGACCCACTCGCACGAGGCCTCGTGCCGCGAACCGCGAGGACAAGGCGGAGCCCGCGATCGCGGTGAGGAATAGACCGGCCGAAGTGGGAAGCATGCGCACACCGGTTTCGAGCGCGTCGAGGCCCTGGACGATCTGCAGGTAGAGCGGGATCGTGAAGAAGATCCCCATCAGGATCAGGTTCTGGGCAAGCAGCATCGAGACGCCTCCACGCAGCGGGCGGATGCTGAGCAGCCGCAGGTGGACCAGCGGTTCGAGCCCCTGCTCTTCGCGCCGCCGCTCCCAGGCCCGAAAACCGGCGATGACCAGCGCCCCCGCCCCGATCACGAACGGAGTCAGCGAGAAGCCGAAGGGCTCGATCGGTGAGCTGCGCGGCTGCAGCCAGCCCCAGTTGCTCGCCTGCAATACGCCGAAGACGACCAGGGCGAGGCCGGAAGCGGAGAGAACGCCGCCAACCCAGTCGAGTTCGGGTGCGGTCCCCTCCCGCTCCGGCTCGCGAAGCAACCGCGTCCCCACCAGGATGCCGATCGCCACCACGACCTCGCCGACGAAGACCAGCCGCCAGGTGAAGTCGGTGGTCATCCAGCCGCCGAGAATCGGGCCGACGGCGATCGCGGCGCCGGCGATGCCACCGAGGACTCCGTAGGCGACGGCGCGGTTGGCGCCTTTATAGGAGCCGGCCACCAGCGCGAAGAGCGCCGGCAGAACCAGCGCGGCGCCGATGCCCTCGAGGATCGACCAGCCGAGCACCAGGCTCGGCACGCTCCACGAGGCGGCGGTCAGGCCGGAGCCGACGCCGTAGATGCAGATCCCGATGGTGAAGGCGCGGCGCCGGCCCCAGATGTCGCCGAGCTTTCCCCCGATCAGCATCAGCGCCGCCATCACCAGCGCGTAGAGGGCGATCACCGCCTGGATCGTGGTGACCGTCGTGTCGAAGTCTTCGACCAGCTGGGAGATCGCGACGTTCATCACCGCCTGGTCGAGGACCATTAGGAACTGCGCGACCCCAAGAACTCCGAGAACTCCCCACTTGGCCATGTCGCGACAGGATATGGCCGATACCGCCGGTGTAGCTTGCGCCTATGCAGCCGGAGGAGAGATGAGGGCGCTGGTGCAGCGGGTCAGCCAGGCCGCCCTCGACGTCGAGGGCGAGCGCGTGGCGCAGATCGGGCCGGGCATGCTGGTCCTGCTCGGCGTTCGCCGGGGCGACAGCCCGGAGCAGGCCGACCGGCTTGCGGAGAAGGTGCGGGCGCTGCGCATATTCGACGACGCCGAGGGGCGGATGAACGAGCCGCTGGGCGAGCGCGAGGTGCTCTGCGTAAGCCAGTTCACCCTCTACGGCGACGCCCGCAAGGGCAACCGGCCAAGCTATGTCGAAGCGGCGCCCGGCGATGCGGCCGAGCCGCTCTACGACCGCATCTGCGAGCGGCTCGGAGCGAAGAAGGGCGTCTTCAGCGCCTGCATGGGAGTAGCCCTCGTCAACGACGGCCCGGTCACCCTGATGGTCGAGGTCTAGGCACTGGGATACTGCGCGGCCATGGAGCGTCCGACCGAACGCAACGACGCGATCGAGATCGAGGGGCGGCGACTGGCCTGGCGATCCGTCGGCGAGGGTCCGCCCCTGCTGCTGATCACCGGCTACTCGGGCGCCGCCGCAGGCTGGGACCCGCAATTCCTCGCGGCCCTGGGGAGATCGTTCGAGGTGATCTGCCCCGACAATCGCGGTATGGGTGACTCACAGCTCGGCGAGCTGCGCGAGCCGCTGACGATCGAGGCGATGGCCGCAGACGTCGTGGCGCTGCTCGATGCACGCGAGATCGAGCGACTGCCGGTCGCCGGCTGGTCGATGGGCGGCTTCATCGCCCAGGCGTTGGCGATCCAAGCGCCTGCCCGGGTCGAGGCGCTGGTCTTGCTCGCCACCAACCCCGGTGGGGACGCCGCCGTGCCAGGAGACCCAGCCGCCTTCGAACGGCTGACCGACCACTCGGGCACGCCGCGCGAGCAGGCCACGCGGCTGATCGAGCTGGTCTTCCCCGCCAACGTGGCCGCTGAGATGAACCAGCGCATCGGCGATGTCGTGGCCGCGGACCGAGCCGCGCTGTCGCCGGCGACGCTCGCCGCTCAGCAAGCGGCGATCGGCGCGTGGAGCGCCAAGGGCCTGGCCCGTCCGGACGCCGGCTCACCACCTGTCCTTGCCGTCTGCGGCAGCGAGGATGCCGTGATTCGACCCGAGAACACCGACCGACTCGCCGCTCGCTGGCCCAACTGCAGAGCCGAATGCTTCGAGGGCGACGGGCACGCCCTCCAAGCTCAGGAGCCGGAGCGGCTGGCCGCTCTGATTGCCTCTTTCCTCGATGAATGAGCCCGGTCGAGCCGCGATGACGCTGCGCTACGCGGACAGCGTCGAGGAGATCGACGCGGTCCAGCCGATGTGGAACGCGCTGCAGGAGCACCATGTGCGGATCACCCCGGAGCTCGACCCACAGACCCCGGGGCGAGAGCTGGCCGACGCCTGGCGGGTACGCCGCGCAAAGTACGTCCGCTGGCTCGAGGACCCCGAGACCTTCTTCGTCATCGCCGAGGACGAGAGCGGCCCGATCGGCTACGCCTTTGTCACCGTCGGACCGGGCTATGCATCGTGGCGCACCGGTGAGCGCGCCAGCGTGCTGGAGACCCTCTCCGTGCTGCCGGACCGCCGCGGCGGTGGTGTCGGCGAAGCTTTGACTGAGGCGGTTTGGGAGCGCCTCGCCGCGCTCGGCGTCGACGACATGGCGATCACGACGACCAAGACCAACGTCGACGCCCACCGTTTCTACGAGCGAATGGGCTTCAGCCCGGGTTTTGTCGTCTACCACGGCAAGCGGCAGCGGTCCTAGCCTTCGTCGAGGAACCGGAACTCGACCCCACACAACTCGTAGATCGGCTTTGCGCGGCGATCGAGGCTGATCAATGGTGTGAGCCATCAGGCGGCCATCCTTGCGAACTTCGTTCAGGGCAACTTTCCCCACGCTGAAGAAGGGATGCGCCACTGGGCTCGTACAGCTCCATTTCGTTGACGATGTCTTCGCGCAGGCGCTGGTTAGCTCTGTTAACGGCCTGATGGACGAGAAAGAAGACGAGAGCCAATGCCGCATAGGGCAAAGCGCTTTGGTCGTGTCGCTCAACGGCAACACCAGCGAAGGCTCCGGCCAGCGTCAGCCAAAGCGCTGAGGCTTTGGGCATTGTGCGAACCCGATGCTTCAGGCGCCGCCAGGCTCGTTGCGGGACCAATACAGCTTCACCTCTCTGCTGCCTAATGACAACAGAGGGCTGTGGAACCTCGACCCCGTAGGGAGATCTTGGACACCAAGGCTCGGCCGTGACTCTAGGAACCTCTGTCTTTGGTCACTTCTCTCGCGACCCCGCATCTCGCCTCCTTTGTTCGTGGCGCGTGCTCTGCCAAGCAAAATCGGCACAAACAGGGCAATCAGCGGTACGGCGTTTCTTTAGACACTCCTCCTCTTTAGGAAATCGGAACTCTCAAATCGACGGTATTTACAACCTATTTGCGCTCAAAAGCGCTTGGCAGAGCACGCCGACATAGCAATTGCCTCCGCTGCTCGATTCGTTCGGCCAGCGGTATGGATCTGGCATTTGCATTCGCCTCCTTTCTGCATTCGGGAGCCAAACCTGACTCCGGCGTTCGAGAGCAGCATACGCCCGGGAGTCCCGGTCAAAACCGGACTCACAAAAGCATCAATCGCGGTCTCCTCGCTGTTTGTGATCCCAGCGATGAAGCGCCGCACCGATAGCCCCGAGCAGTCCGCCCCCGCCAAGTGCAAGCTTCAATAGTTCCGGATTGCCGGCCGCCCCGATAACCACGGCCACGCCAACAGCAATCGCCAAGACCAGCAGTACGACGCGCTGAATCAGCTCGAAGTTGGAATGGCGCACTCGGGCGTCGGCTTCCTTGCGCTGCGCCCGGACAAGTAGGGCTTCCTGCTGTCTGATGAACAGGGTGATCTCATCGGGACTCCCGAGCCCGTTTAGCTCGCTTCCTCTATGTGAGCCTCGAATCGATGGCATTCACTGGCCTCGTCTTCTGGTCATCGCAGCCGACTCTCGGACACGATGAGCTTCCTAGGGCAGATGATGCACCGCTCCGGAGATTGATACCGCCAGAACCCTGTGGATAACTAGGGCTGGGTCCACATCTGATCCCGCTATTTGGCATTGGCAAGCGAATCAGCCCGGTTATTTTCTAAGCCCTTGCAGGGAGAACCGCCGATGAGCACGTCGCGTAGATGAAGATATGGAAGCCGCCGGAGGGCTCAATCTCCAAGTGATAACCCTCAATTTGACCCCGTAGAGGATGTAGTTGATGACTCAGGGGTTCTCCCCTCCTCCTCCGTTAAACGCTATTTGCGGCCCAGCGCCTCGTCGACGAAGGGGCCGAGCAGCTCGCCGGTCTGGGTGGCGGTGGCCTCGGGCGAGTCGCCGGGGGCAGTGACGTGGCTGATCGCCAGACGAACGAGGGTCTCGGCCAGCAGGCGGGCTTTTGGTGACGGCGCCTGCGGCCAGCCCGCTTCGATCGTCGTCGTCAGGCGGGAGGTCGCCCACTGGACCACGGGCATTCCTTGGGTGGTGACAAAGGGCAGCAGGCCGGCGGTGCCGTCGTCGCTGAGCAGGATCCGCACCAGCGGGTCCTCCCCGGCGGTGCGGAGGAAGGTCTCCAGCGCCGCGCCGATCGCCGCCCTGGGATCGTCGAGGTGCGCGCGCACGGCCTCATCGACGGCATCAAGGAAGCGTTCGCCCTCGTGGATGACCAACGCCTGGGCGAACTCGTCGCGGCTGCCGAACTCCTTGTAGAGGGTCTGGCGGCTCACCCCGGCGGCGGTGGCGATCTCGGCCATCGTGATCTCCGACCAGGCGCGCCGCTGCACTTCGTCGCGGGCCGCTGCGAACAGGGTTTCGCGCAGCAGCTGCTTGGCGGCTTGGGGGTAGGGGGTGCGCGCCTCCACGACGCCCCCCATCGTCGCAGCGGGAGCGGTCAATCGTCGCCGTCACCGACCGGCTCGAAGTCGACCTTGTCTCTCACCCCGCAGTCGGGGCAGTGCCACTCGTCCGGCACCTCGCTCCAAGGCGTGCCCGGGGGGAAGCCCTCACGCGGGTGGCCGGCATCCTCGTCGTAGACGTAGCCGCAACCCGGACAGCGGAAGGCGCTCATGCTCCGGCGCTCCCGTGGCGGGCAAGCACCCTGCGCTTCACCCGTGGCTGGATGTTGGCGCGGTCGAGGTCGCCGCCGTAGTGGTCGAGCAGGCGCCCGTCCATGACTCTGCGCCAGATCGGCGGGAACCAGGCGAGCACGATCATCCCCGCATAGCCGGTGGGCAGCTGCGGCGCCTCCTCGACATGGCGCAGCGCCTGGTAGCGACGGGTCGGGTTGGCGTGGTGGTCGCTGTGGCGCTGCAGGTGGTAGAGGAGGACGTTGGAGGCGACGTTGTTGCTGTTCCAGCTGTGCTGCGGCAGGCAGCGTTCATAGCGGCCGTCCTCTTTCTTGCCGCGCAGCAGGCCGTAGTGCTCGAGGTAGTTGACGACCTCGAGCAGCGAGAAGCCGAGCACCGCCTGCAGCAGCAGGTAGGGCAGCACGACCGGGCCGAAGACGATCGCCAGCAGGGCGAAGAGGCCGACCGTCATCGCCCAGGCCTGGAGGATGTCGTTGTGGATCGACCAGACCGAGTGGCCCATCCGGTCCAGGCGGGCGCGCTCGATTCCCCACGCTGAGCTGAGGCTGCCGGAGACGGTGCGCGGCAGGAACGCCCAGAAGCTCTCCCCCATGCGGGAGCTGGCAGGGTCCTCGGGGGTGGCGACGCGGACGTGGTGGCCGCGGTTGTGCTCGATGAAGAAGTGGCCGTAGCCGCTCTGCGCGAGGGCGACCTTGCTCAGCCACTTCTCCAAGTCGGCGCGCTTGTGGCCGAGCTCGTGGGCGGTGTTGATCGCGATTCCGCTGACCATGGCCATGGTCAGCGCCAGGCCGATGCTGTCGACGGTCGAGAGACCGCCGTCTGCCCAAAGCCAGCAGGCGAAGATCAGCCCGGCGTACTGGACCGGGATGAAGACGTAGGTGCACCAGCGGTAATAGCGGTCCTGTTCGAGCCACTTGATGGTGCTGTCGGGCGGGTTCTCGGCGTCCATACCGACGAGGAAATCAAGCACCGGGAAGATCACGAAGACGAGCATCGGGCCGTAGAACCAGAAGATGCCGAGACCGGTCAAGGTCACCAGGCCCCAGGCCAGGAAGGGAAGCGACGGCACGATCAGCCCGAGCAGCCATGCGTAGCGCTTCGGGTCGGTCCAGGCCGCCGGGTTCAGTTCGACGCCTGCTGCTGCATCGTGGTGATGGTGGTCATGCGCGGCAGCCTCCATGGGCGCCCCTCCTTGTCAGATCGCCAGAAATCGTCTGCTTGGTTGACAGATTAACTCAGTTTGTCAACCAACGCAACATAAATTCTGATTCTGTCTGGGAACCGCCGTGCGCCGCCGGTCGCTACCATTCGCCGCGTGTACACGCTCCTCGCCGTCCTCCAAGTGATCATCGCCGGCATCGTGATCTTCCTGATCCTGCTGCACTCCGGCAAAGACGCTGGGCTCTCCGGCGCCTTCGGGATCGGCGGGGGGGGTAGCTCCTTCGGCGGCGGCTCGATGGTCGAGCGCAACCTGGATCGCGCCACGGTTTTCTTCGCGATCCTCTTCGTCGTCAACACCGTGGTGCTGCTGAAGATCTAGCTGTCTTCGGGTGCGCCGGCTACCAGCCGCGCGCCAAGCGGGCGACGAACGGCGAGCCGGTCAGCGGTATGTGGGGCGCACCGAGAAAGGAGACCGCGAGCGAACCGGTCCAGCTCCTTGCATTGCCGGGGCCCTGCTCGTAGGCACCCATGCCGCTGAACGGCGCGGGCGGCTTGACGCTTGCGCTGGAAAGAATGCGGTTGACACTGAAGACGGACGGGTCCGCCTGAGCCTTGACGAAGCGGATGACGCCGATTGACCCTTCGCTGGCCGACTCGAGGGCAAGCAGGCGCACCTTGCCCCGGCCAGGTGCCTGCGCGGCGAAGACCGTGCGCGTCAGTGGAGTTTTGTGGTCGGCGAGCAGGGTCGTGGGCTTGGGGCCGGAGCTGGGGTGCGTCTGCACACTCGGCGTTTCCGGGGTCGCCCGGCGGACCCCCACGCCGGCACCCGATAGGTGAAGGCCCCAGGGAAGCTTCGGCGCAGGCAGCACCGCCCTTTGGGCGCGAGGCGTTGCGCCGTAGAGACAGGTGATCAGCGCATCGAAGTCGACCGACCGTCCAGGCACGCGGTGGACCTCGGCGGAGGTGAATCCTCCCTCGCCCTGGAAGCGCAGCTCGCCGGCAAAGACGCCGTAACGGGCCAGGACGCCGTCCCCCGACCTCTTGCAGCCTGCTTTACGGGTGGCGCGAAGCTTCCGGCCGGACGGTCGGAAGCGAACCTCGATCCGGCCGCGGTCGCCGAAGGAGGCCGCGATCGACGTCGGCGTGACCTTGCCATGGGCGAAATAAGTAGTGGTCGAAGCGGGACCGTGGCCCTTCCGCCGGCCATGGGCGTGGGTGACACTGAGAGCAACGGTCTGTTCATAGGCGACGACCGCGATCGTGTAGCCGGCGCTGTTCTCGAACCTGAGTTCCGAGAGGGAACGGTTGCTCGGCAGGCCAAGGGTGCTCGAACCCTGACCCAGGAGCGCCAGCTCGTCATTCAGCTGGGAGGCGCCAGCGAGGAGCGCGGACGCGGACGGCGACGACTTCGCCGCAGCGGGCTGAGCGCAGAGGAACGCCGCGACCAGTGCAAGGCAGGTGCATGCAAGGCGAACTTTCATCGCACCCTCGCGGCGCGCGCGTAGAGCGCGTGCACCGCCTCGCCGAAGTAGGCCCCGAAATCGGTGGTCGGATCGTCGCCATAGCCATAGTTGGTGACCCCGTTCAGCACGTTGCCGTGGATCGTCCAGCCACCCCCCGAGGCGCCACCCGTCACATCGCAGGTCAGCGCCAGGTTGAGCGGCCCCGGCCAGAGGAACGACGCGAGGTCGTGGCCTAGGAACGGGGTGCCGGAACAGAGCCTTTGAGTTGCTCCGTCGAAGGGCTTTTCCACCGGGTAGCCATGGACGTCGAATAGCTGGTTCGGCGACAGGTTCCAGGCGATGTCGTCTCCGCCGACAGCCGCGCCCAGGCGCTGGCCGCGTTCGTTGCGCGAGACCACCGCGGCGCCGACATCGGCGTTCTCGCTGCCACCGTCGACCCAGGGCGCGGTGGCGCCGAGCCACTTGGCGACAAAGACGCCGTAAGGCCGCACTCCATCGTGGTAGCCGGGAACGAAGACCCAGTCTTGGTTGAACCAATGACCCGGGCCGCCCTCGTTGACGCAGTGCCCGGCGGTGAAGACGACGCTGTGGTTGGGAGCGTTGACCGAGGTCCCGGAGCAGCGCCCGAGGCCGAAGCTTCCCGGCAGGACGATGAAGATCACGCCGTTTTGCCTGAATCCCGGCGCGGTGGGATCGGCGACCGCGGCGAACTCGGACCGCGCCCGTGCGTCCGCCTCCAGACCCCGCACCGGGTCGGCCTCGGCTTCAGCAGCGGATTGCCTTGCCAGGCCTCCGCCCTCGGGCCTCGGCATGTCCAGCGGTCGCGCCTGCCGCATCCGGGCCGGCGTCCAGAAACGCAGCGCCTTGCCCGCCGTCGCAGCCCCGGGGGATGCCGTCCAGGTGGCTGCCGCCTGTGCAAAGGAGCTCATGACGAGCACTGCCACGGACACCAGAAGCGAAGCCAGGGCTGCGTTGCGCAGATGCCGTCGAGTGCTCATATAGGTCTCAGACTAAACCGGTTCGGCCGGCCGCTCCGCGTCGAGGATCTCGACCGCCTCCTTGCGCAGCTCGGCGTCGAGCAGGGCAAAGTCCTCGTCGGAGAGCTTGCCGGCGGCGTGATCGAGTTCGGCGTCGCGGATCTCGCGGTACTTGGCTTCCTTCAAAGCCTCCAGCTCCGTATCCGCAGCCGGGCGGCGGCGGGCTCCGCGAGCCGGCCAGATCGCGATCAGGGCGCCGGCGAGGGAGATCAGCCCACCGATCCAGATCCAGGTGACGAGCGGGTTGACGATTACGCGGAAGGTGGCAGGGGTATCTTCGGACAGGTAACCCTGGGCGATCCGCTCCGCAGTGGCCACCTGAAGACTGTCGATCTGAGCCAGCGCGGCCGGCCGTAGACGGGGGTTGGCCGCCGCCGCCCGCATCAGCTGCGACACCGCCCGGCACTGCGGCGGCGTGCCCGGGCCTCCCGACACGCACGCTTCGAACCCCCGATCCGCCGCACGGGCATGGCGCTGCACGCTGACGATGCCTGGCTGAAGGGCGGTCCAGAAGTCGCTGCCGAAACCCGCCTTCAAGCCGATGTCACTGTCGGATTCGCCGCCAAAGTAGCTGGCTATCGTGCCCGCTTCCCCCCCAGTCGGCCGGTAGAAGCGGCGGGTGGGGTGCAGCGTGAAGCCCTTCCCGTCCTTCTGCACCCGCAGCACCGCGCCGGCGGTGAAGGCGAGGCGATCGACACTGGCCGTGGGCCGCACGTAGGTCACGGTGTGTCCGTCGACAACTGCGCTCTCCCCCGGTCGCAGCTGCACGTCGCGGTTGGTCTGGAAGCTGGAGGAGGCGGCGATGCCGATCAGCAGCACGGCGATGCCGGCGTGGACGGTGTAGCCGCCGTAGCGCCGGCGGTTGCGCACGACGACCGCGACCATGGCAGCGGGAATCGAGCCGCCGTGCAGCGAGCGTCGTGCCGCCGCGCCGCGCCAGAACTCCTGGGTCAACCCGGTCAGGGCGAAAGCGGCGAAAGCGAAGAGGGCAAGGGCCCAGGGCTTGCCGGCCGCATCGGTGAACAGCGCCAGCCCCAGGCCGGCGAGGGCGGCGACGATCGCGGGGACGACGAAGACGCGCTTCGCCGAGTCCCAGCTGATCCGGCGCCAGGCGAGCAGCGGGCCGATCCCGGTGAAGAGCACGAGCACGATCGCCAGCGGCGTCGTGTAGCGATCGAACCAAGGCGCCGCCAGCGATGACTTGTCCCCCGTGAACAGCTCCGAGATCAGCGGGAAGAAGGTCCCCCAGAAGATCGCCACGACGAGCGCGACCAGGAGCAGGTTGTTGACCAGGAAGACCGACTCGCGCGAGGCGAGCGAATCGATCCGCTTCTCGGAGCGCAGGTCGTCGAGGCGGGAGACGATCAGCGCCGTCGAGCCGACCAAGACGACCGCGATCAAGCCGAGGATGTAGGGGCCGACGGTGCTGTCGCCGAAGGCGTGGATCGACTGCAGGACGCCGGAGCGGACGAGGAAGGTGCCGAGCAGCGCCAGCGAGAACGTCGCGACGATCAGGCAGGCATTCCAGACTTTCAGCATCCCCCGCTTCTCCTGCACCATGATCGAGTGCAGGAACGCGGTCCCCATCAGCCACGGCATCAGCGCCGCGTTCTCGACCGGGTCCCAGGCCCAGTAGCCGCCCCAGCCGAGCTCGGTGTAGGACCAGCGGGCGCCGAGCAGCAGTCCGAAGCCGAGGAAGGCCCATGCGATCAGGGCGAAGCGGCGGGTCGAGCGGATCCAGGCGGCATCGAGACGGCGGGTGATCAGGGCGCCGATCGCGAAGGCGAAGGGGATCGTGAAGGCGACGTACCCCGAGTAGAGCATCGGCGGGTGGATCATCATGCTCGGGTGCTGCAGCAGCGGGTTGAGGCCGATGCCGTCGAGCGGCGCCGGGCTCAGCTTCGCGAACGGGTTGACGCCGCCGGCGAACAGCATCAGGCCGGTGAAGAAAGCGGCGATGCCCGCCATCACCGCGGTCGCGTAGGGGACGATCTCGCGCAGCTTGTCGCGGGTCGCGTAGAGCGCCAGCGAGGAGGCGATCGAGAGCACCCAGGCCCAGAGCAGCAGCGAGCCCTCCTGGCTCGACCACATCGCCGCCAGCTTGTAGAAGGTCGGCGTCTCGATCGAGGAGTGCTGCTGGACGATGTTGTAGGAGAAGTCGTCGCTGGCGAAGGCGACCTCGATCATCACCACGCAGAGGGTGAGCAGGACGAAGAGGCCGTAGACGGCACGCCGCGAGATCTCGACCCAGCGCCGCTTGCCGTCACGCCCGATCAGCGCCGCGACGGCGGCGAATATCGCGGTGAGGAAAGCCAGTGCCAGGACGGCGCTGCCGAGGCCGGCTGTCATTCGCCGGAGCTACTGGTGGTGAACTTCGAGGGGCACTTGGTGACCAGGGTGTCGCGTTCGCCGACGAAGACGCCGCTTGCCATCGTGCCCGCCAGGACAATCTCGCGGCCGCCGCGGAAGGGGTCGGGAACGGTGCCCGTGTAGGTGACTGGGATGCTCTGGTCGGCGTTTTCGCGATCCGCGACGCGGAAGCTCAGGCCCTCGCCGTGGTGGCGGACCGAACCCTTCACCACCCGGCCGGTCAGCTCGTAGCTCCCGCCCGAGGCGACGCCGATCAGCTGCGAGGGCTCTTTCGCTTCCGAAGATGCGCTGAACGAGGTGTAGACGAGCGCAACGGCAAGAAGCACGGCGACGCTGAGCGCCACCACGAGCCGGATCTTTCGCTTGCGCTGGGGATCCACGAAACAGGGATTATCGCAAGGCGGTTGGGGGGGCGATTGCGTGGGGGTCGGCGGACGCGCTTCGCGCTTGAGTGTCCGGCGACCCCCACGCAATCGCCCCCGACGCTCGGAATGCGAAACTCCACATATGAGCGACAAACCAGTGCTGCTCACCACCGGAGCTTCCAGTGGTCTCGGC
>DATCPU010000353.1:0-6394 GCA_036569925.1 Candidatus Dormiibacterota bacterium | reverse complement strand
CGTCAGGCTTCTCACCGTAACGGGCGGGGTCGACATCCCAACCCCCAGGCAGGAGCAGCCCATCGATCTCGGCCACCGAGTCGGTGCCGGGCGGAAGGTAGACGGCCTGCGCGCCGGCCGCTTCCACCGCGCGGCCGTAGGTCAGGTAGTAGTCCGCCTCCCGCCTCGGGCTCGTCGTTATTCCGATCTTCGGACGCGCGTCGTTATCCGTGTCGTGACTATCCAGCAGCCGCGAGTTCGGTCTCGATCTTTGCAAGCTCTTCCGCCGTCCCCTGGACCTTGGGTCCCTTGAACCACTTACGTGCCGAGAGGAACCAGTAGCCCCCTGAATAAAGCAACACTACCCCGACGGCGACGGGGGCGTAGTTGAAGGTCGTCGCCGTGTTTCCCGGAGCCACCTGGGGCAGCACGAACAGGATGGCGATGAAGGCGATCCAGATGACGGCGATCCAACCGATCAGGTAGCTCCACCGGCCGAGGTGCCATGGTCCTCGCTGGAATTTCTCGCCCGCGAGCAGCCGGAGGAGGATCGGGATGCCGTACGCGATGTACAGCCCGATAACCGCGATCGAGGTCACCGCGAAGTAGGCGACTGGGCTGTACAGATACGGCAGTCCCAGGATGAAGGCGCCCACCGCCGCGAACCAGATCGAGTTGGTCGGAGTTCGCGTGCGTGGGTTGATCCTGTGCCAGAACTGCGAACCGGGCACCGCGCCGTCGCGTGAGAAGGCATAGATCATCCGCGAGTTGGCGGTCACCGAGGACATGCCGCAGTAGAACTGTGCTCCGACCACGACAAAGAGGAGGAAAGTGCCCAGGTTCGTACCCACGGCGTCGACGAAGATCTGAGCCGGCGGAACGACTGCGGCCACCTCGGTGCCGTAGTTCTGGATGGCCGAAGTGACACCGATCAGCAACAACCATCCGGCGAAGAGCGAGACGATGATCGACCAGACGATTCCTCGCGGTCCGGCGACCGCTGCGTTGCGTGTCTCTTCGGTCATGTGCGCCGACGCGTCGTACCCGGTGAATGTGTACTGGGCGAGCAGGAGGCCGATCAAGAACACGTAGAAGGAGCTGCCGAAGCCGGTGTTGTTGACGAAGTTGGTGAATACGAAGGACGCCGATTGGTGGTGGGACGGGACGAAGAAGAGGACGCCCACGATGAACAAGACGCCCACCACGTGCCACCAGACCGAGATGTCGTTCAGGAGTGCTACAAGCCGAACGCCAAAGGTGTTGAGCAGCCCGTGAAGGAACAGGGCGATCGCGTAGATGAGGATGATCCAGGGCGGCGTCGTCGGGTAGTTGAAAAGCTGATGGAACAAGGCGGTCGCGAAGAAGGCCAGTCCGAAGTCGATGCCGGCGGTCACGGCAACCTGGCCCAGGAGGTTGAACCATCCGGTGAACCAGCTCCAGGCCGCCGAGTTGGCACCGCCCAGCTTGGCGGACCAGTAATAGAGGCCGCCCGCAGTCGGGTAGCTCGAGCAAACCTCGGCCATGGCGAGACCGACGATCGTGACGAAGATGCCAACCAGCGGCCACCCGATGGTCATGACGACCGGGCCGCCGGTGTTCATGCCGTATTGGTAGAGGGTCAGACAGCCGGACAGGATCGAGATGATGGTGAATGAGACCGCGAAGTTGGAGAACGTCGACATGCGGCGGCGCAGCTCCTGGGCATAGCCCATCCGGTGGAGTGCTTCTACGTCCGAATCCTGGGCCTGGACACTCATCCCTGGTTCCTCCCCTCTGCGCCGCAGGCGGCGCCAACAGCCCCCTCGTGCTGGGGGTTCGTCGGGAACCTATCAGGTGTGAGTGGCACCGTCAATGGAGGCCGTGGCGGCGCCGAGCCTGGCGACCTTTTCCAGGAAGCGATCGAACAGCCTCATCGTGGCAACGCGAACCGCCGCCGCGCGCCGATCGGTCTCCTCCAAAACTGCATCCAGCTCAACACCAACATCGCCGCCGCCGGCCTCGCGGTGAGCGCGGACCCAGCCCTCGACGATCTCGGGCGTGACCTCGGGATGAAACTGCAGGCCAAGGCTTCTCCCGACCACATAGGCCTGAGGACCGACCTCGGTGTCGGCGAGCAGCTTCGCGCCCGGTGGCAGCGTGAACGAGTCGTAGTGCCACTCGAACCAAGGCCCATCCGAGATGAGGTCGGCATCATTGCTTTTGACCCGAAACCAGCCGACCTCGGGGCGCTCGGCCCGGAAGGATCGGCCACCCAATGCCCGCGCCATCAGCTGGCTGCCAAAGCACAGACCTAGCATCGGCACGTCGTCCTGCGCGGCCTGGCGGATCAGCTCGGACTCCCGCTGGACAAACGGAACCGAATCGTCGAAGGACGCGAATTCCGAGCCGAGATAGGCGATCAGCTGGTAATCGCGGGGGTCCGGCGATCTCTGCTCGAGGTCGATGCGAAGGATGTCGATCTCGGCGCCGTGCCCGTCGAGCCATTCGCCAAGCAGCCCAGCCGGGGCCTGCTCTTCGTGCTGAACGATCAAGGCTTTGAGCTTTGACGCGGCCATCCCGGGGATCGATACTAGTGCAGATGAGAGTCGCGGTCGCCCAGTTCAGCTCAGGGATGAGCAAGCCGGCCAACCTCGAGCGCATCACCAGGCTCGCCGCTCAAGCCGCCGAGGCGGGTGCGCACGTCGTCGTTTTTCCAGAGGGCGCGATGTGCGACTTCGGCGAGAAGACCGACGACTTGCGCAGCGTGGCGGAGCCGCTGGACGGGCGATTCGTCACGGCCCTCTCAGGACTCGCTGCGCGGCACAGGATGACAGTGGTGGCGGGGATGTTCGAGACGATTCCCGGTGAGCGTCTCATCCACAACTCCGCGGTCGTCGTTGACCCGGCCAAGGGTCTCGTCGGCGCCTTCCACAAGCGCCACTTGTTCGACGCTTTCGGCGAGGTCGAGTCGGACCGGTTTCGAGCCGGCGAGGAAGATCCGATGCAGGTCGAGGTTGAGGGCTTTAAGGCAGCCGTGGTGATCTGCTACGACATGCGCTTCGCGAGCTTCATCGAGCGCGCTGCGGACCAGGGCGCGGATCTGTTGCTGGCGCCCACAGCCTGGGTCGCCGGCCCACTCAAAGAAGAGCACCTCAGCGTGGTGGCACGAGCTCGGGCGCTGGATAACACGACCTACGTGGCGGTTGGAGGACATTCCGGCGTCGGTTACACGGGGCGCAGCCTGATCGTGGATCCGCTCGGAGCGCAGATCGCCGGGCTGGGGGACGGTGAGGGAGTCGCGATCGCGGACATCTCGCACGAGCGACTCAAAGAGGCTCGCACCCGCCTACCGGTGCTGGCCCAGCGCCGCACGGCTGGTCTTGCGACCGCACCGCTCGCTTAGAGGTCACGCGCTGATAAAGGTCGACTAGAGCGGCGGTGGCTCGAAGCACCCTGTGATCTCAGGGTGCTCTATTCCTGCGAAAGCAGGGCCGTTGCGCCGTGCCGGTACATGGCGACTTTGGGTCCGGCGCACCGAACAATGCAAAGTAGATGAATTTAGCGCTGCGCCATGATCCCCAAGGAGTGATCTTCGCGCTGGCGGCAGCAGCAGAGAAGATTGATGGATGCCCCAGCACTCACTCCAGGCGGGTAGCCAGTACCGCCGTCCGGCTCGGGACACGACTGGGCCTCAGCGATCTGGACCTGGTTGCCTTGTACCGCGGCGGCCTCGCCCATGACATCGGCAAGATATTTGTAACCGAGGCGATCCTACGCAAACCGGGGCCGCTGAATGCTGAAGAAGAGAGGCAGATGCGTGAGCACCCCGCAATTGGAGAGCGGATCGCCATGTATCTTCCATCAACCGCAGAAATGTTGCCCATCATTCGCCATCACCATGAGCGCTTCGATGGCGGCGGGTACCCAGACGGCCTAGCCGGACACAAGATCCCTCTGCTGGCAAGAATCATGTCGGTCAGCGACGCGTACGACGCCCTGTCGAACGACCGGCCTTACCGGGCAGCGCTCGGTCAAATAGAAGTGATTGAGACCTTGATGAGAGGCGCGGGCAAGCAGTGGGACCGAGAGCTGATATCCATCTTGTTAGCCGAATTGCCAAGGGCTCGATTCGAGCTCGCCAGCTAGCGGCCTTTAGGCTTCGATCGGCCGCAGGTAGCGCCCGGGTTCCTTCTCGAACGCGGCCTGGCAGCCCGCTGAGCAGAACCAAAACGTCGTACCGCCGAAGTCCACTTTGTGCGTGGCGGTTAGCGGGTCGACCGTCATCCCGCACACCGGGTCGGAGGCGAACACTACGTGCGGTGCTTCGTGCACCGGCTGATGCTTCGGCCCTCTCTTCTGCCGCGCCGCCACGACCTCTGCCAGCGCCAGCAGCGCGATCTGCTCCTGGGTCACGCCGCGCACCTTGCCCGCCGGCGTGCGCAGCCGCTCCAGCGTTTGCTCGTCCAGGCCCCGGGCAGCCAGCTCCCCGCGCACTGCGGCCGCTCGCCGCGTGCTCGCGATCAGACTCACATCAAGGTCGGGGTGCGCCAGCGCCGCCTCGGCCGCGTCCTCGTCGTAGTGGCCCATCGTCGCGACCACCGCCCAAGTGTCTGTCGCCGGGACCGCCAAGCTTGCAAGGCCCGCCTGGCTCACCGTCTTGGTGCGGAAGCCCGTGAGCTCGCCCAGCTTCGCCAGCGTCTCCGCCACCGGGGTTTCGCCAAATACGAGCAGCAGCGGGCGGGGCAATCGCGGCTCTATGAAGATGTCGAGCGAACCGCCGCTCGGACATGTGGTGGCCACCATGAGCTCGCCCCGCTTTCGGGTCTGCCTGACCTCTTCCGCGGCCACGATCTTGACCAGCTGTGGAATGCCCTCGGCCAGGGCGCGCAGCGCCTCGCGCCGGACGACAGGCTCCGAGCAGCTCCCTCCGATCCAACCGCGCAGCCGGCCGTCGGCGGTGATGACCGCCTTGTCCCCCGGGCGCGCTGAGGTCGGCGGCTCGACGCGCACGACAGTCGCCAGCGCGCAAGGTGTGCCATCGGCCGCGTATTCACGCAAAAGCTCCAGTACGTCGTCGCTTATTCGGTCACCCCTTTCGAGCGCAGCGCCGCCCACACCTTGTCCGAGGTGACGGGCATATCGATGTTGGTGATGCCGTACGGCGAGAGCGCGTCGATCACCGCATTAACGTACGCGGCCGGCGATCCGACGGTGGCCGACTCTCCGACGCCCTTCGCACCCAGCGGGTGATGGGGCGAGGGCGTGACCGTCTGGCCGATCTCGAACTTGGGCGTCTCCATCGATCCAGGGATGAGGTAATCCATCAAGTTGGAGCCGATGCAGTTGCCGTCCGCGTCGAAGGTGATGAGCTCCATGAACGCGATCCCGTAGCCCTCGGTGAGGCCGCCCTGGATCTGGCCCTCGACGATCATCGGGTTGATCCGGATCCCGCAGTCGTCGACGGCGACCATCCGCTTGACCTTGACCTGCCCAGTGCCCTTGTCGACGTCAACGACGACGGCGTAGGTCCCGAACGGGTAGGTCATGTTCGGTGGGTCGTAGTAATGAACGCCCTCGAGCCCGGGCTCCATCCCTTCGGGCAGGTTGGTGTAGGCGGCGAAAGCCGCCTCCTGGATGGTCTTGAATCGGTCGGGCGAGCCCTTGACGAAGAACTTGCCGCGCTCCCATTCGAGGTCTTCCTCAGCCGCCTCCAGCAGGTGGGCGGCCAGCTTGCGAGCCTTCTCACGGAGCTTGCGGCTGACCATCGCCGTGGCGGCCCCCGCCACCGGAGTGCTGCGCGAGGCATAGGTGCCGAGGCCGTACGGGGTGTTGTCGGTGTCGCCCTCCATCACGAGGACGTCCTGTGCCGGGATGCCGAGCTCCTCGGCGACGATCTGGGCGAACGTTGTCTCGTGGCCCTGGCCCTGCGACTTCACGCCGAGCTTGAGGATCGCCTTGCCGGTCGGGTGGACCCGCAGCTCGGCGCTGTCGAACATGCGCAGGCCGAGGATGTCGTAATCGCGGCCGGGCCCGGCGCCCACGACCTCGGTGAAGCTGGCGATGCCGATCCCGGTGACCTCGCCCTTCTTGCGGCGCGCTACGACGTCCTTCTTCAGCTCGTCGTACCCGAGCTGCTTCAGCGCGACATCCATCGCTTTCGGGTAGTCGCCGCTGTCGTAGATCCAGCCTGTCGCCGACGTATACGGGAACTGTTCGGGCTGGATGAAGTTCTTGGTCCGGATCTCGGCCTGGTCCATGCCGATCTCGATGGCGGCGTTGGTCACCAGCCGCTCGATCAGGTAGCTGGCCTCGGTGACGCGGAAGGAACAGCGATAGGCGACGCCACCGGGAGCCTTGTTCGTGTAGTAGCCATCAGCGGTGACGTGCGCGGTGGGGATGTCGTACGAGCCGGTGACGATATGGAACAGGCCGGCCT
>DATCPU010000352.1:0-5008 GCA_036569925.1 Candidatus Dormiibacterota bacterium | reverse complement strand
GGCAGGTGGATCAGCTCCAGGAGCTCGGCCACCCGCTTCTTGATCTGGTCCTTGGGCCGCTTGCGGATCTTCAGTCCGAAGGCCACGTTGTCGGCAACGGTCATGTTCGGGAAGAGGGCGTATGACTGGAAGACCATGCCGACGTTGCGCTGGTTGGGTGGCTTGTTGGTGATGTCGGCGCCGTTGACCACGATCCGGCCGGCGGACGGCCGTTCGAAGCCCGCAATCATCCGCAGGGTCGTCGTCTTGCCACAGCCGGACGGCCCAAGGAAGGACACGAACTCACCGGCATCTGCGGCCAGGTCGAAGTTGTGGACCGCGGAGAATTCGCCGAAGCGCTTCTGGACGCCAGTCAGTTCGAGGAACGGCATGCTGCCCGATTCTCCTTCGTATGCCTAGGCGACGGTGACTTTGATCTTGCTGCGCGAGTTGCGTCCGATGAGCGCGATCATGATCATCGCCAGCCAGAGGATCCCGAAGCTGACCAGCGCCAGGGCGGCCTGCTCGTACGGCTTCGAGTCGCCCACGATGTTGAGATACGGCGCAAACGCCGGCCGGCTCATGAACGTTGCGATCGTGAATTCGCCGACGACGATCGCCAGCGACAGGAACGCCCCGCTCAGCAACGACGTCCGCAGGTTGGGCAGGATCACCTGCCACAGGATCCGTCCCCAGCCCGCACCGAGGCTCTGGGATGCCTCGGTCAGGCTCTGGATGTCGATCGCCCGTAGGCCAGTATCGACGGCCCGGTACATGTACGGGAACGACAGGACGACGTAGGCGGCCACGAGCAGGACGTTCAGCCCGGTGTCCGAGTCGCCAAGCGGGATCAGAGACCCGCCGCTGTACGTGTTGAGCAGGCCATAGACGAGAATGACCGGCGGGATCACGAACGGCAGCAGCGTGATGAACTCGATGAGCGGCCGCAGCTGAGGGTACTTGAGCCGGACCCAGAAGGCTGTCGGCACGATGATCAGGATACTGAGGATGATCGTCAGGATTCCGGCGATGAACGAATAGCCGAGGGTCGACACGAAGCCCGAGTCGCTCAGAATCGCCGTGTAGGCCGACAGGAATGGCTTGGACTTGAGGGAGAAGTCGAGCGTCCCGTACAACGGCATGAAGAAGTACAGGAAGCCGATGAGGAAGACCAGCCACCAGAAGATCCGGCCTGCGTAGCGCGAGCGCCTCGTCCGACCGGCGGTGTCCGTAGGGGCGGCCCCGGCCCCATGGGCTCCCGGTCCCAGCTCGCCTTGGATCGCGCTGCCCGTGATCGCCGGATTCACACTCACTTGAGCCAGCGCTCCGATCGGCGCTGGAGCAGCGAATAGCCGGCGATCGAGATGGCCATGATGATGACCATGCCCATGGCCAGGGCGTAACCCTGGTTCGGGTCGAACAGGACGTCGCCGCGCATCTGGCGCGAGATCGCGATCGTCACGATGTCGATGAATCCGCCGGTCAACGCGTAGGCCGTTGCCTGGGCTCCGAACGCGTTCCCGAAGAGCAGGATCATCGTGCCCAGCAAGGACGGCGTCAGGATCGGCAGGGCCACCCGGCGCCAGTACTGAAACGAGCTGGCGCCCATGTTCTCGGCCGCCTCCCGCCAGTCCTTCTTCAGGCCGTCGATCGCTGGGGCAATGATCAGGACCATGAGCGGGAACTGGAAGTACAGGTAGACGACCTCCAGGCCGACCTTGGAGTAGATCGTGAACCCGTTGTCGTAGAGGTCGATTCCGATCGACTTCAGGAAGACGATGAACAGGCCGGTCCGCCCGATCGTGTAAATGAAGGCAAAGGCGAGGGGGACCCCGGCGAAGTTCGAGGCGACGCCGGAGAAGGTCATCAGGGCGGAGCGAAGGATCCCGGGAAGACCACCGGAGATCACCGAATAGGCCATCAGGAGGCCGAAGATGCCACCCACCACGGCGGTCACGATGCTGATCTCGAGGCTGTTCGCGTAGGTCTGGAGAATCTGCGGCGTGAACAGATTGGCGAAGTTATTGAGCGTGAACGCGCCCTTCCCAGTCTGCAGGCTGCCGCCGACCAGGAACAGCGTTGGAGCGACGAGGAACAGGAAGGCGAACAGCAGGAACGGGACCATCCCGAGCCAGGCCAGGCCGAAACGACGCACCGGGCGCGCGACTGGCGCGCCCGGTGCCTTGAGCGGGAGAGCGGCGTTGGTCACCGCGACAACCCGGTCAGCTTCTAGGTGCTACTTGATCGAGGCCCCGACTTCCGTCGGCCAGCCCTTGGTGATCACGTCGGTCGCCTTGGTGATCTGGTCGAGGGTCGGCAGGACGGCGCCGGAGGTATCGGGAAGCTTGGCCTGTGCGGCCGCATCCACGCTGCCTGCCTTGACCATCGCGTCGTAGCGGATCGGGTTGCAATAACCCTTCAGCCACGTGTTCTGGCCGGCGTCGGAGTACAGGTACTCCATCCACAGCTTGGCTGCGTTCGGATGCGGGGCGTAGGCGCTGATCGCCTGGACGTACATGCCACCGAAGCGGCCGGACGTCGGGACGGTCACGGTGATTGCCGGGTTGCCGGCGAGCGAGTCCCTGTCGGAAAGCGCGTTGTAGCTCCAGGCAAGGCGGATCGGGGTCTCACTGACCATCGTCCCGGTCTTGCCGATCACCGGCACGAGATTCTTGGCGGCGTTGAGCTGCTTGAAGAAGTCGAGCCCCGGCTGGGCGTTGTCGAGCGAACCACCGGTCGCGATGCCGGCAGCCCAGACGGCCGAGATGGCCTGGTTCGAGACGGTCGGGTCGCCGGCGAGCGCGATCTCGCCCTTGTACTCGGGCTTGAGCAGGTCGGACCAATCCTTCGGGACGTTGGTCACGACGGTCGTGTTGACCTCGAACGACATGACGCCGTAGTAGTCGCCGTACCAGAAGCCGTCAGCGTCCTTGGCCGTGTCCGGGATATCCGCCCAGGTGCTGACCTTGTACGGCTGGATGTCACCGGCCGTCTTGGCCTGGGGACCGAACGACAGGCCGACGTCGATGACGTCCGGAGCCTGGGGGCCCTTGCTGGCCTTGTTCGCCTCGATTGCCGTGATCTCGTCACCTGAGCCGCCGTCGGGGTTCAGCTCGTTGATCTTGATCCCGTACTTCGCGGTGAAGCCGGTCAGCATGTCGCCGTAGTCGCACCAGTTGTGGGGCAGGGCGATCGTGGTCAGGTTGCCCTCGGCCTTGGCCGCGGTGACCAGGGCGGCCAGGGCGTCGGTCGACGGCGGGGCGGCGGAGGTCACGGGCGCGGTCGATGTGACCGGCGCCGTCGAGGCTGCCGGCGGGGTGGTGGCGCCACCGCTCGTGCAGGCAGCGAACAGGAGGACGGCGGCCGCCCCCAGGCTGACGATTCGGAACGTCGAACGTTCAGTGTGCAATGGGGTTCTCCACTTGCTTCAAATTGGTGGCCGGGCATCGGTTGACCTGGAGCAACCTGCGATCCCGGGCACCTCCTCCGGTGAATCGACAGGGATTCGCGAGTGCTCGGGGTCACGGTCCACCGCGGACGGCGAGTGCCGTCTCGTCGGGTGCATTTGACCTCCGCGTTAACACAACGTCAAGGCCGAATCGGTTAACGGGTGGTTAGCAGGCCGGTTCTGATCGTGGCCGGTGGTCGTCGCGGCGCATCTAGCGTCCGCCGGCGACATTCGTCGTGAGTCGCGGGCGGTCCGGCCCCTGCGACTGCCGGCCTCAGGCTGCCGGCCTCAGGCTGCCGGCGGGATGTTGTGGTTGATCCGAAAGAGGTTCGTCGGGTCGTAGCGACGTTTCAGCGCCATCAGCCGCTCCAGCTTGGCCGGCCCGTATGCCGCGAGCGCTTTGCGGTACGGCTCTGCGTCGTCGTGCCCCAGGAAGTTGACGTACTGGCCGGCCATCGCATACGGCGCCAGCGCGTCGGAGATTCCCTTCACCCACCCGATCCGTGCCGGGTCGTTGGCCGGGTTCGCCCAGAAGCCGTAGATGTTCAGCCAGAACTGCGCAGCCCGATTCGGGAACGCCGTGGTGTCCTCAGCGACGCGGCCGAACGCGCCGCCAAGGTGATGGAGGTCCGCGGCCGTCCCGACCCAGTCCTGGGCGCCACAGTGCTCGACCAGCGTGTCGATCATCGGGCCATCGACCCGGTCGAACGAAGCGTTCCGCCAGTACGCCCGGACGCCCTTCGGCATCGCGCTATCGAAGGCCGATTGGAATGCCCGCCATCGAGTGGGATCGAGGACCGCGACGTCCGGCGAGCAGGCGATCCGAAGCCGCTCGATCACCGCTTCGCCCTCCGCCCGATCGGCTCCCGCCCAGGCGAAGCCCAGGAACATGAGGGGCCGGTTGCCAAGCTCCCAATCGACCGGCGGAACCATGAACGTGACCAGCGTCGTGATCTCGTCGAGCACGTCGGCCGACCACTCGACGTAGGACCGGAGGGCTTCGGACCAGCGTGGGCGCTCGTAGATGAGCGTGCCCGCGAAAACTTGCGGGTCGAGCGGATGGGCGCGGAATGTGAACGACGTGACAACGCCGAAGTTCCCGCCGCCGCCCCGCAGGCCCCAGAACAGGTCCGGGTTCTCGTCCTCGCTCGTCCGAACGTGTTCGCCGGACGCGAGGACGACCTCGGCGGACACGAGGTTGTCGATCGTCAGTCCATACCGGCGGGTCAGCCACCCGACGCCGCCGCCGAGGGTCAGGCCCGCGATCCCCGTTCCCGACACCACGCCCACCGGCACCGCCAGCGCGTAGGGCTCGGTCGCCCGATCGATATCCCCAAGTGTCGCCCCGGCCTCCACGCAGACCAGGCCGGCGTCGGGATCAACCTCGACAGCGTGCAACGCGCCCATGTCCAGGAGGATTCCGTCGTCCACTGTGCCGTTGCCTGCGACGTTATGGCCGCCGCCACGGATCGCCAGTGGTAGCCCCGTTTCCCGGGCGAAGGCGATCGCTGGCGCGATGTCGCCGACGCCTGCGGCCTGGACGATCAGGCAGGGATGCTTGTGGACCATGCCGTTCCAGAC
>DATCPU010000351.1:0-4209 GCA_036569925.1 Candidatus Dormiibacterota bacterium | reverse complement strand
GCGAAGCGTGGTCTTGGCGGAGGTCCGCGGTCGCCTTGAGAGTCATATCGGAGTCGTCGCCGAAATCGCCCTCGAGCTGGTCGACCGCCTGACCGAACTGACCCAGTCGGTGAAGCGACTCCAGCGTCGCATAGAAGGATTGATGCGCGAGCTGTCGCCAGCCCTGCTGAGCCTGCCCGGTTGTGCCGGCTTGAGCGCTGCCAAGCTAGTCGCAGAGACCGCAGACGTCAGACGGTTTCGCTCGAGCGCGGCCTTCGCCATGCATAACGGCACGGCGCCGATTCCGGTCTGGTCCGGAAACCGGGAGCGGCACCGTCTGAACCGCGGCGGCAATCGTCAGCTCAACGTTGCCCTGCACCGAATCGCCATCACCCAGATGCGCCTTGGAGGCCAAGCGTCGGAGTACATTGCTCGTCGCCTGACCATAGGTAACACCAAGACCGAAGCGATAAGAGCCCTGCGTCGCCAAATCTCCGATGAGGTGTATCGGCGCCTTCGTCAGGATTACTCACAGCGGTCCACCGCACTATTTGCGGCGGCCGCTTGACATAGGAGCTTCCGGTGGAACCGCCATCTGAACAGCACACTGATCTCAGCGGCTCAGAAGCGCTTGCGCTCGCGGCTGCACGAGCGTGGGGGCTCGACCTTGGGGAGCCATTCGCGCTGGCTCATGTCTCATTCGTGGCACCGGCCGGACGCGACGTGCTCAAGGTCGCGTGGGATGGCGACCAGGAGTCGCTGCACGAAGGGGAGGCCCTGGAGCTCTGGAATGGCGAGGGGGCCGTGCGACTTCTGCGCCGGTCGGGTCGCGTGCTCCTCGAGGAACGTGTCGTGCCGGGGGATGATCTTTCGACCCTGCACGACGATGAGGCGACCGCCATAGCAGTCGACATCGCCTCACGGCTGTGGCGCCGTGCGGGATCGCCCTTCCGTGCGGTTGCGTCCTACGTTCCGCAGTGGCTTGACGCCGCAGAGCGAGAGGGAAGCGAGATGGTTCCGCTCGCACGCGAGCTGCTCAGTGCGCTGAATCCGAGCGCGGACTGGCTCGTGCATGGGGACTTCCACCACCACAACATCCTCCGTAGCGGTGACCGATTCGTCGCGATCGATCCCAAACCGTACCTCGCCGATCGCGAGTACGACGTGCCCTCGTTCCTCTGGAACCCGATCGGCAACCGCATGGATGACCGCGGACAGACTGAGCACCGTATCGCGGCGTTCGTCGCCGCTGGGCTCGACGACTTCCGCATCCGCGCGTGGACGGTGATCAGGGGCGCTTACTTGCGGCCGGAGTTGGCAGAACGGATCAAGCAGCTGGCGTAACCGTTGCGATTTAGAAGGTCGACGGCAGCCGTGCGATTCGTAGATCGACACGGTCGCCGCGCATCGGTACGCCCTCCTTTATAAGGAGCCGGCGCTGCCGGGCACCCTGCGCGACGCTGCCATCCGCGCGGACCACACGATGCCATGGCAGCCGTTCGCGCGTGGTCGCAAGAATGTGACCGACCAGACGCGGCGCTTTTGGATCGATGTCGCCGTACGTACGGACAAAACCAACAGGAATCGCGCGCACGCGACCAAGGATGCGCGCGGTGCGCGGGTCGATGTTATGGGCCTGGATCGGCATCAGGCCGGCAAGTACTGTGGGGCTGGTTTGCAGCCGCCTATTGCGGCGTCGGTGGAAAGGGGACAGCGACGCTGCGCAGGGCTGCGAGCGTTGCAGCGGGCGGCCACCCGCGGTACCGCCATCGGGGAGGGTCGAGCTCAGCCTCCAGCACGAGCCAGTCGGCGGCGAGGCGGATCGCATCGGCCCAACTGACCCCGAATCGATCGTCCTTGTGGTCGTTGTCACCCATGACGACCACATCGACCTGGGGTAGGAGCCCGTTGGTCACCTGCTTCCCCCAGACCGCCCATGACCAGACTGAGCCGTCCGGAAGCCCAACCAACGAATAGCTCGCCACATAGACGTCTTCGCCGGATTTGGCAAGGCGCTCATCCAGGACAGCTCCCTGTTGGTTGTACTCGACGTTGGCAAGAAAGCGTTGTGCTTTTTCGACTTGCGGCCATGCCGGATGACTCCGTGGCAGCTCCCAAACTTCGACACCAGTCGCGGTGACGCGATAGGGCACTGGGGAGAGCTGGCGTGGCGCCTTCTGGTATTCCGTCAGCTCCTCCTCCAAGACCTTTAAGGTTGCGCGAACGTCGGCGACATCGACCAGGACGAGTGAGTCGCGTGCGGCCGCCACTGCCACAACTTCAGGCGCGACGTCGCTGGCGATCCGAAACAGCTTCGAGGGTGCCGCCAACCATGATGATGTATAGCCATCGGGGCCCATCACGATCGCGATCTGGCCCGACCGACCGACCTGAAAGGTTCGCGCTGCCAGGTTTTGGGTGGCGGTCTCGAAGGCCTGATCGTCACTCACTCCCCATTTGTGGAGATCGTCGTCGGTGACATAGCTCAGGGCGTGTTCGGAATCGATGGCGCACATGAGCCGGAGAAAGGGAAGGAACGACTTGTTGATTGGCTTCGGGCCAGGAGGAGTTGTAAGCCAGCTGACCGAGCGAACGGCCGGCATCAGTTTTGGCGCAGCCTCGTCCCACGTCTGCGGTCGGACAAACGGAGTCATCGCCAGGACTGCTGTGCGCAGACGGGACGCGCGTGCCTCCCCGGTGAGCTGCTGCGCCTCGCGGTAGATGTTGCCCAGATTCATGATGCCTGTCGAGCCGCCAGGAAGCTCCAGTCGAAGCCTGAAGCCGTCGATGCGCTCGGCGTTCAGGCCGCCAAGGCTCTTGGCCAGCACCACCATCTCGTCCGCGAACTTGTCCTCAGGCGACGCCGATCGCCTGCCGAACAGCCAGCTCATACGCGATTACCGTACTCGGAGCACGGCCAGTCGATTTGGTCGGGGAGGGGGGATTTGAACCCCCGACCACCTGACCCCCAGTCAGGTGCGCTACCGAGCTGCGCTACTCCCCGATGATGGAATCGATATCGTAGCCGCTCCCCTACTGGCGACCCGTGCGGCCGCCGTATGCGATCAGGCCCCTGTGTGTGGACGCAAAACCTGATTCGCGCAGAACCTCCGCGAGCGGCGATTCCATCACCCCAATCCCATCTACCCGCTGCACCTCGACCTTGCCCGCCGCGATGGCCACGCCCATCAGTGCTCGCACATGTTCCGGCCGCACCTCTCCGTTGGTGAGAAGTGAGCGACCGCCGCGCTCGAGATACAGGACGAGCTCGCCCGCATCGAGCACGCAGTAAGCGCCCGCGGCTCGCGCCATGCGCCCGTCGGTCCGCGGCCACGGCAGAATCGCGCCGTAAGCGTTGGCCGGATCGCTCGCCGCCAGCGCGACGATTGTTCCGTTCGGCTCACGCAGCGAGCGCAGGCGGTCAACCGCGCCGGGCAGCGCGAACTGCGAACCACCGAGGCCCTCCACGAAGTAGCCACGCCGGATGCGTCCCGACTCCTCCATCGCCCGCAGCACTGGGTACAGCCCCGTGAACCCGCCGGGCCATCCCTCGGCGACCACGGCCTCCCTCGTCAGCACCCCATGGCGTTGAAGGAGCACGCCGGCCTGGGCGTGCATTCGCTCCGTCGTCGATGCTCCCGCGCCCATCAGCTCCGCGACCAGCGACCATCGGCCAGAGGCGCGCGGCTGCGTGAGGCGTGGGAGGCGCGGTCCGCGCGCCGGCCGCCGCGCGATGGGCCCCAGGAGGCGCAGCGGCGCAAACGTGTCGTTGGTCACCTCTCCCGACCAGACGAGATTCCAGAGTGCATCGAGCATTGCCTCTTCATCACCGCCCCCGCATGCGCCGTAGATGTCGCGGAAGAAGCTCGCACCGCGCGCCCTCAGGTGTTCTCGCAGCCGGTTGTGCAAATCGCCGGTCGGGGATTCGACGGGATCGGCGACGAGGCGCGGCGCGTCCCCGCGCAAGTACAGCGCGACCCTACCGTCGCTGGCCCCCAGCGCGCCCCGGCCCACCCAGACGACCTCACCCATCGAAATGAGCTCATCGAGGAGGCGTGGGTTGTAGTTGGCGACACGGCCGGCGATGACATCGCGCTCGATGACCGTCGCCGGAAGCGCCAGTCCCTGCAGCTGGAACACAACCTCCAGGAGACGATCAGTTGAAAAGGGGGGCGGACCCCCCTTTGCGGTGGCCGGGCGAAGCCCTTCTCCCAGCGCACCCCCCCGCCC
>DATCPU010000350.1:0-5291 GCA_036569925.1 Candidatus Dormiibacterota bacterium | reverse complement strand
GGTGAGAGCAGGCGCGACCAATGAGAGGGCACGGGTGCCGGCCCGTGCTCGGCTGCCGTGAATCTCGATCGTGTCCGTGCCCATATTGCCCATGTTCGAGGGAGCTTAAGGCCATGGTCGCGGTCGGGTTGGGCGCGTGGGGTGCGGCCTACAATCGGGCGATGGCCACCCGTCTCAAGCCTGGGAACGTGACCAGCCCCCGGTTGTCGGTGGTGGTGCTCGTCTACAACGAGGCGGAGAGCATCGCGCCCCTGCACGAGGAGCTGATCGGCGTGCTCGAGTCGATGGCCCTCACCTATGAGGTGGTCTACGTGGACGACGGGAGCCGGGACGGCAGCACCGAGCGCCTTGCCCAGCTCACGCTCAACGATGCGCGTGTTCGCGTCGTGAGCTTCCGGCGCAACTTCGGCCAGACGGCGGCCGTGCAGGCCGGGATCGACCACGCGCGCGGCGAGGTCATCGTTTTCATGGACGGCGACATGCAGAACGATCCGCACGACATTCCCCGGTTGCTGCAGAGCATGGATGCGGGGTATGACGTGGTGAGCGGGTGGCGCAAGGACCGGCAGGACGAGGCGTCGCGCGTGCTGCCTTCACGCATCGCGAACTGGATCATCGCTCGGGTCACTGGCGTGCCGCTGCATGACTTCGGCTGCACCTTGAAGGCTTATCACCGCGATGTGATCCGGGACGTGAAGCTTTACGGGGAGATGCACAGGTTCATACCGGTGTACGCGTCGTGGGTCGGGGCGCGGATCGTGGAGCTGCCGGTCAATCACCGCGCGCGCGCGTTTGGGCAATCCAAGTACTCGCTGTCGCGGACCTCGCGCGTGATGCTCGACCTGATGACGGTCAAGCTGCTGGGCAGCTACTCGACCAAGCCCATCTACTTCTTTGGGTTTGCGGCATTCGGCTTATGGGCGTTGGCGCTGGTGTTCGCCGCCGTCGTCATCATCCAGAGGCTGCTGCCACCGTATCCGTTTGCGCACAACAATCCGCTGCTGTTGCTCGCTGTTTTTCTTGGCATCGTGGGGGTGCAGTTCATCCTGATGGGGCTGCTGGCCGAGCTGTCGATCCGCACCTACCACGAGTCGCAGGGGAAGGCGACGTACGTGGTGCGCGAGGTAATCGAGATGGCGCCGGCTCGCACGCAATCCGCGACCAACGGGAGGCCTTCCGTCCCGGCACGATTGCGCAAGTAGGTGTGCGGGATTTGCGGGGTCGCGGGCGCCTCGCCGCTTGAGGGTCGCTCGCTGGTGGGACGGATGTGCTCGGCGCTGGCGCATCGCGGGCCGGACGACGAGGGGAGCGTTCAACTCGACGGTGTGACGCTGGGGATGCGGCGCCTGTCGATCATCGACCTGGAGGGCGGCCACCAGCCGATGCACAACGAGGACTCGCGGATCTGGGTGGTGCAGAACGGCGAGATCTACAACCACCTCGAGCTGCGTGATGAGCTCGTTGCAGCAGGTCATGTCTTCTCGACCCGATCAGATACCGAGGTGTTAGTTCACGGCTACGAGCAATGGGGCGAAGCCATGGTCGAGAGGCTCAATGGGATGTTTGCATTTGCCCTGCAGGACCGTTCGCGCGGGATCGTGATGCTTGCGCGCGACCGGATCGGGATCAAGCCTCTGCACTACGCGATCTCCGGATCGCGCCTGGTGTTCGCCTCGGAGCTGAAGGCCTTGTTATGCGATCCCGCGCTGCGGCGCGGAATCGACCCCGTCGCCCTGGATCAGTACCTGGCGCTGGAGTTCGTGCCCACGCCCCGGTCGATGATCGTCGGGATCAGCAAGCTGCCGCCGGGCCACACGCTCACGTGGTCGGTTAAAGCGGCGACCTCGGTGCTTAGGCGTTACTGGTCGCCCAGGTTTGGGGAGGGTGTGGGGGCGGCGAATGGTCGCGGGATTGACGAGCAATGCGAGGAGCTGCGCGGCGTGCTTCGGGAGTCCGTGCGCAAGGAGCTGATAAGCGATGTGCCGCTGGGCGTGTTCCTGTCGGGAGGCATCGACTCGAGCGCGGTCGCGGCGATGATGTCGCAGCTCGGCAGCGAGGTGAAGAGCTTTTCCGTGGGGTTTGCGGACCGGTCGTTCGACGAGTCCGCGTACGCGCGGCAGGTGGCTTCGCATCTGGGCACGGAACACCACGAGCTGGTGTTGGAGCCGGAAATGTTGCTTGGGCTCATCCCTCGACTTGCATCCCTGCTGGACGAGCCGCTTGGGGATGCCTCGATCATCCCCACCTATCTGTTGTCTGAGTTCACGCGACGGCATGTGAAGGTGGCGCTGGGCGGGGATGGAGGCGATGAGCTGTTCGCCGGGTATCCCACGCTTCAGGCGCACCGGCTGACTGGGTACTACGGCCTAGTGCCCGCGGCGGTGCGGCATGGCCTGGTGGAACCGGTGGTGCGGCGGCTCCCGGTGTCGCGGCGAAACCTCAGCTTTGACTATCGGGCGAAGCGCTTTGTGGTCGGGGCCGATTTTGGCGTGGCGGAGCGACATGAGCGTTGGATGGGGTCGTTTGCGGCGGAGGAGCGCAGCGCGTTGTTGTCGCGGGACGTGCTGGAGCAGGTGGCGCGCTCGGTCAATGCCCCGTCCGATGCTGAGGGCGAGCTCGATCCGGCACCGCGGAATCCCCTCAACCGTGTGCTCCTGATGGACATGCGCGGGTACCTGGAGAACGACATCCTGGTCAAGCTGGACCGGGCCTCGATGATGGCGTCGCTGGAGGCGAGGGTGCCGTTGCTGAACAACGACTTCGTCGAGTACGCGACGGGCCTGCCGCTGGACCTGAAGCTGCGTGGGTTCAAGTCGAAGTTCCTGTTCAAGCGCGCGTTGAAGGGCGTGCTGCCTGAGGCGATTTTGCGGAGGCCGAAAAAGGGGTTTGGGATCCCTGTCGCCGAGTGGTTCCGGGGGCCGCTGCGCGAGCAGATGCTTTCTGTGCTGTCGCCGGAGCGGATCGCGCGGAAGGGGCTTTTCGAACCGGCGGCGGTGGCGGCGCTTGTGCGCGAGCACCTGGAGGGGCGGCGCGACAACCGCAAACAGCTGTGGACGCTGTTCGCGTTCGAGCTGTGGCACGACGGCTATCTGTCGCGCCCTTAACAAGTACTTGCCCATTAGGAAAGTACATGCTAGTATCGCGGACATGAGTGAACAGAGGCTGGAAGCGGGCGACGCGGCGAGGGAGTTGGCGGAGATCGAGAAGGGGCAGGCCGGCGTCATTGACGCAGTGCTGGTCCCGCGCTGGTACTGGTGGGCAGTCGGGCTGCTGATCGTGCCCATCGGCGTGGCGGCCGACTCGCATCAGCGGACCCCCACTGCGGTGGTGGCGGTGGTGATGGCGCTGGCTATCGCCGGCCTGTCGGCCTGGATGATCAGTGGGGCCTACCCCGGTGCGCGCATCCACCCCGCGACCCTCGGCTCAGCCGGGGCGCTCTACATCGTCGGCTTCGTGTGGCTGGTGGTTGGCATATCGCTGGTGGTCGCGTTCGGCCTGCAGGCCGCTGGCGTGGCGTATCCGGCGACGATCGGCACTGCGCTGGCTGCGGTGATGTTGATTGGCGGGGGACCCTTCCTGATGTCGCGCCTGCGTCGCACCATGGTCGCGCGATCGGCGGGGGCTCGATGACCCAGGCGCGGTTCGACGAGGTGATTCACGCACCGACCCGGCTGGCCATTGTGTCGCTTCTGGCGGCCACGCGTTGGGCGGATTTCAAGTTCATTCGAGACCGCGCAGGTCTGTCCGATTCGGCTCTCTCGAAGCAGCTGACCATCCTGGAGGACGGCGGCTACGTGACGATCCGCAAGGCCTTTGTCGGCAAATTTCCCCGCACGTCCGTGTCTTTATCCAAGCGAGGGCGTGCGGCGTTCAAAGGACACGTAAGCGCGCTGCAGCAGATCGTGGCCAGCGCAGGCGCGTCATTGCGGGCGAGCTAGTACTCGGCTGCTGCAGGGGTCAGTAGCGTCTGTTCAAACTGAGGCGGGATGGTCACTGTCGCAGACGTGCGGCGCCTGGCGGCCAGGTTGCCCCGCTCCTACGAGGTGCTCGTGGGCGGCCGCATCAAGTTCCGCGTGGGGAGCATCGTGTACATCTCGTTCGCGCGAGACGAGAGCGTGATGGGCTTTGCGTTTCCCAAGGACCAGCGCGACTGGCTGGTCGGTGGGTCGCCCGGCAAGTTCATGCTCCCCGAGCGGGGCGATCTGCGCTACCACTGGGTGCTGGTGCGCCTTGCCGCCATCGATGAGAAGGAGATGCGCGAGCTCGTGCTCGATGCGTGGCGCATGGTCGTGCCTAAGAGGGTGGCGGCCGCTTACGCGGAGTAGCACCGCAAATTGGTGGATCCGAGGGGATTCGAACCCCTGACCTCGTGAGTGCGATTCACGCGCTCTCCCAACTGAGCTACGGACCCACATAGCGCGCGGCGCGCGCAGGGGCCTCCTCCCGCGACTTCGCGGGGACCCCAGCGGTAGGCCAGTATAGCGGCGCCGAATTCAACGTCTGGGGGCGGAACAAGGCCCCGCCGCTCCGCGTTCCTATACTCGCGCAATGGCCTTTCTCTCCAGGGGTAAGAAGCTGCCCGACGGCGTGGATCCCGCCCGAATCCCGCCCGGCCAGACCCTCACGGCGCCCGACAAGTGGCCCCTCCTGCATTTCGGTCCAGTACCTAAGACCGACATCGCGAAGTGGGATTTCAAGATCTTCGGCGCGGTCGAGAACCCGATCACCCTGGATTACGGCGAGGTCCGCGCGCTGCCGTCCAAAGAGGTGGTCGCGGACATCCACTGCGTCACCGGCTGGAGCCGGCTGGGGGATCGGTGGACAGGCGTCCCGATCAAGGAGATCCTCGAGCGCGTCAAGCCGAAGCCGGAAGCGAAGTACGTGATGGCGCACAGCGAATACGGTTACGCGACCTCGGTTCCGCTCGACGTGCTCGACAACGAGCAAAACCTCCTTTGCTACGCATGGAACGGGGCCGATCTGACGCCTGACCACGGATGGCCGTTGCGACTGTTCGTGCCTTCGAAGTACTTCTGGAAGTCGGCCAAGTGGCTTCGCGGGCTAGAGTTCATGGATCGCAACCGGCTCGGATTCTGGGAGCAGCGCGGATATCACGATGACGCCGACCCATTCAAGGAGACCAGGTACTGGTAGCCACGGCACGGTAGCCGGTCCACCGGTCGTCACGTTCACCAGCGATTTTGGCTCGGGCTCGCCGCTGGTGGCGGCGATGAAGGGAGTGGTGCTGGCGGGCTGTCCGCATGCCGTGCTGGTCGACGTAAGCCACGAGG